>JAUWCU010000074.1 GCA_030609135.1 Candidatus Stahliibacteriota bacterium
TTTCAATTATGTTGTGGAACCTGTCATTCCGAACTTGTTTCGGAATCTCGATAAAGTGAGACTCTGAAATAAATTCAGAGTGACAATAGTGTAACATGCTAACGAAATCCACTGAAACTATTATATGTTCTCCTTAGTAAAAAAGGGACGTCTTGATCATCTGGATTTTGATATTCGATATTGTTCACCCTGTGGAATATTTATTATTTATTCCACGGGGTAAAGAATTTGGTGCTTGGGATTTGGCTGAGTCGAACGAAGCCTATTCTATACATTTATGGCGCTTCAGTCGTTTTTTCAAGGAGAAAATTCAATAAAAAAACATTGTTTTCAATTTCCAAAAACCTGGTCAGGGATTTTTTGTCTTGCCAGATTTCGTAAATCAGAAGTCGGGTTTCTGGACCCACTTGTTCCACAAAACTGAACAGTTGTTCTTCAGTTATGTCAAGCTGGCATAGAATTTTCAGGATATAGTAATCTTTCAAGGTATTCTTGCCAATCAGTCCGATTAGTGGTTTGCTCCCTGCCTGCCCGATATTTACCAGGCCTTGAACTGCCGCATACCTGACAGCATAATAGCTGTCATCAAGCCCTTTGATCAAATGATCAAGGTCATCAGTCGCGGCTATTTGGCTCAAGGCATAATAGGCAGATTTTCTGACCACCTGAATTGAATCATTGAGTCCCTGAACAATAAACAGTAGGGCTTTTCTCGATTTCGCTTTTCCTAACGCGGTGAAAGCACCTGACCTTATCTGCCACTGCTCATCATTGATGAATTGTGACACCGGTTCAACAATCTTATCACTGCCGATTTCGCCCAAGACCCATAGTGACTGCTTGAGACTGCGCGACTCCTCATCACTGCCCCGGTAAGCGATATTCCTGACAATACCGTCAATTGCAGATTCGCCAATCTTTTTGAAAATGTCCTTCATTCGGTGGCGTTCTCTCGCTCCCTTAGTATCGAACTTTGATACGAAAAATGCGATCGTTGTATCAGCATCTAAGGAATCTTTACCCAATTCCACAAGCAGCGCAAAGGCTGATTCTTGTTCTGCCTGGAACTGCACAAGTGAGGTTGTAGCTCTACCATATAAATCCTCAAAATTAATATCCTGGCTCAAAGCAAACAATAATAGAATCATAAGCTCAAATTACCCCTGATCTCCTGTGTCATTCCCAATCAATACCAATACCATATTCACCTTTCTTCCAGAGGCTCGCATCTTTACCAGAATAGTAAGCGTCTTTTCCCTTGATGTCCACAAGTACACCGATGCTCCCGTATTCTCTGCGGAAATTCCCATAACCCTGAGTATTATGTGCGCGTTTCACAGAATATGCATCATCACCTGATTCATCAATGAGCAAACCCACACCATTGGCATTACCTGCTCCCTGACTCAGGTCAAAAGCCACATAAGAATCATCTCCTTTAATATCGTATAATATACCTAATGCGAGATCGTGTCCACATCCCTGTGACACACCTTTGGCGACATAGTTGTCATCCCCTGAAATATCAATCAAAGCACCGAGCGCAATGTGTACACCTGAACCTTGCGCATACTGGTAGGCAATATATGAATCATTACCTGCATCATCAACAATCGCACCGATGCCATACCAGTAGCTCGCCCCCTGGGCAAATATGTCTGCAATGTAGTAGTCATTGCCCCCGCCTTCAAGAATCATTCCAATACCAGCTGACAGATCAGGTCTAAAACCGATTGAAAAACCCTGGGATAAAGACAAGTAGTGATCAAGATACCGTATTTCATCCGTGTATTTCTCAAGCACTATGTATCGGTCATTACCAATTTGATCACCAAGGATACCAATGCCATATGTTGAAGCAAAACCCTGTGCATAAAGGGCGCCTTGATACAGGTCATTGCCATCTTCGTCCCTCAGCACACCGATGCCAAAACCTCCTGCACCCTGGGTAAAGGTATCGCCATAATAGGTGTCATTACCCATTTTATCAATCAATAACCCGACGCCAAAAACGCCGCAACCAAGTGAAAAACTCTTTGCTCGATATATATCATTGCCCTGCTCATCGATCAAAATAGAGATACCGAAATGACCGCACGCAACAGCATAATTATCACCCTCATATTGGTCATTACCGGCGCGGTCTATGATTAGATGCACCTTACCTGTCTGCGCACCGAACCTGTAGATATCATCCCCGCCAAGATCAATTATCACGGCAAAATCTCTCGAGTATACGTTCTTTCCAGTATCTGCCACAACGATCTCGCCGAACTCATATCGTTTATAAAAGACCACATTTCCTTCAACACCTTCAACACTCTGGTGCTGTCTATCGAGTTCTTCAACCCACTTCTGATAACTTAACGCCGCACAAAGAAGATATGCTTGAGCAGTAAAGAGTTTCTCATAATCAACTTTTCCAGCCTGCTCCTTTAGATAGTTCACCAATGAATCATTCTGTTCGGTGTCCTCTCTTTCCTGTTCAATTGAGCTTGTCAGTTCAGGAGAAAATACACTTAGTTCTTCAAAAACCCCACTGAGTTCAACCGGTGTTTTTTCAAATGCGGCATTGATCAATCCATGGCACTTTTTCAAAGCTGTTTCAAAAGCAACCTGTTTGTAACCGACTTCAAAACCATACAAACCAATCAGTTCATCCAAGATCTTCTCTTCAGAGGATGTCCAGAAGAGCGTATCCATATCAATCAGGAAATCTATTGTGCCAAGTGGATTGACAAGCAACTCGTCAACTATTGCAAAGCGATACTCATCACGTATTGTATAGTCATCCCTGAATGTAATATCTTGCCTGGTCAATCCGATATAAACAAGCGATGAATCAAGATATGCGGACCAAGCTTGCATTAAGAGAAACAACACTAACATATTTGAATTATAGTAAAATCCCCGTGTAAATCAAGCATGTTCATGGATTTCTCTTTGATAACCTACTGGTGCAACTTAACGGATAATCTCGCGGCAGCTTTTTCATGGATATCTTCTTATCCCATTTTTGCTCAAATTTTTAATTTGACTGCAAAAACGAGGATCCCGCACTTTCAGTGAAAGTGCGGGACTTCCTACTTCCCACTCCGAACATATAATAGTTTCAATTATGTTGTGGAACCTGTCATTCCGAACTTGTTTCGGAATCTCGATAAAGTGAGACTCTGAAATAAATTCAGAGTGACAATAGTGTAACATGCTAACGAAATTCACTGAAACTATTATATGTTCTCCTTAGTAAGTGCTGAAGAGTCTTGATATTTCTTTAAAAATTGTTATAATGCAATTGAAAGAGTAATAAGATGAAGATAGCAAGCGTGAAAAGACCATCAAAAAAAGTTTTGGCAAAAGTTCAATCTTTGAAAGGAAAACAAGGGTTGATCGCGGCGATAGAACCAGAGACCGATGAATGATTTCTATGGGAGACTTTACTCGAAGCCATTAAAAAAGCCAGACAAAAATATCCTGACAAAATTTTCTATTCTATTCGCATTAATTCACACTTTGCTCACGAACACAAGATAACATTAGGCTAATGAGGTAGCCTGTATAGAAATTCCGAGAAATCCGTTCCTGAGTATTTGTATATTACCCATTCATCTTAGCCGAAAAGGAATCAGTTATCTTGTTTATGCCTGATAAATCAGGCGACTACAATTGATTGAATCATTTCTACAAAGGAAGCGGGCGTATTAATTGATCACTTCCCTCTCCTCTCTGAGGAGAGGATTCATCCTGTGTAATAAAAGAATGATTTTATGCAAAAAGAAATAGAAATAACCGATCTACCTTAAATATTGTGAAACGATATTCATAAATTGTATTACACGGGGTAAAGGTGAGGAGTTCATTTGATAAATTCAAAATCAAGGGATAAAGATGTGTCCAAGTTTCTGATAATTGATATTCTCTTGATAGAGCTGAAAAAGGGTGCCGAGAAGACGAAAAGAGAGCAATTAATGACATTATTGACTTCAGTGCAAAACGCATTATAATTGCCTATGAAGGAAAAGATCAAGCGGGAAATAGTAACCTGGATAATCGTTATCGCGGTTGTCTTGGTTCTTAGGGCATTTTTCGTGCAGGCGTATGTAATACCCACACCTTCTATGGAGAAAACCTTGTTAGTGGGTGATGCTTTGCTCGTTAACCGCTTTATCTATGGTGTCAAAATTCCGGTTCCATTTTCAGTTCATCAAATCCCATTAATTCCAGGTCGATTGCCCCGACATGGTGAAATAGTCGTTTTTCAATATCCTTTTGAGAAACGGGATTTTGTTAAACGTTGTGTTGCCATTGAAGGTGATACTGTCCAGGTAATAAATAAGGTGTTGTATATTAATGGCGAAAAAATAGCAGAGTCTTATACCCGACATGGTGATTATAATGTGTATAAACCGGTCAACCTAGACCGCAAGCTCTATCAGCGGGCATGGGAACAAGCTGAGCTCTATGATATTCTGGGCAGGTATGTAAGGGACAATTTCGGCCCAGTCGTAGTACCTGAGGATTATATTTTTGTCATGGGTGATAACCGTGACAATTCAATGGATTCGAGGTTCTGGGGACCTTTGCATAAGAAGAACCTCAAGGGCAAACCGCTTTTTATATACTTTTCTTTTGACCTGGGCCGTGAAGCCCAGTCACTTTTGGATATCTTAAAGGTCTGGCAATGGAAGTCGATTCGGCTGATGAGGATTGGCCGGGTCGCTTAGCATATCACAGGTTCGTTTAGGCTTGACATTTTTGTAATTGGTATTATAATTAAGGAAGAAGAATAGAGTGGTGCCTAACAGGTTTAAGTCTATACAGTTATGGGTTTATTGACATTTGAATAGGATAGTACAGAAAACATCAAAAGGAGAGACAATGAAAAAAATCATTATCTTATTACTGGTTTGTGTAAGTATTGCACTGAGCCAGGATATGATAGTAAGGGTCTATGCTTGTGCATGGAAAGATTTGGAAAAGGTTTCACCAAAGTATGATTTAGATATTGCTGGAGCGCGTGCTAATGAATACTATGACATTGTTGCTGACCAAGCCGTCTTGATGAAGATACGCGGATCCGGTTTGCCGTATGAAATAATCGTTTTCAGTATTGCTCATATTAAAGAGCAGGTGCGGGCTGATTATTTATCTTATACTGAGGTCAATGATAGTCTCCAGCAGATGGTTCAGAACTACCCTTCGATCTGTAAACTGGATTCTTTTCCTATTCCCACTTATCAAGGTAATTGGATGTACGGGGTTAAAATATCTGATAATGTCCATGTTGAAGAAGATGATGAGCCAGGTTTCCTGGTCGATGGTCTCCATCATTCGCGCGAATGGGCGTGCCCACTTGTTGTGCTATTTTTTGCCGATTCATTGCTCAAGGCATATGGTACAGTCGGACAGATCACAGATATTGTTGACAATACAGAAATTTACTGTTTTCCCATAGTCAATGCCGATGGTTATCTTTATGATTACCCATCAGGCAATATGTGGCGCAAAGACCGCGAACTTTTTGGCGGCAGTACTGGCACTGACCCGAACCGTAATTATGCAGGGTGTACATCAGAGCTCGAAGGCGAGTGGGGTGCAGTTGATGATGGTAAGGCGAGTCATCGACCTTCTACGCAGACATTTTGTGGTGCCTATGCAAACTCAGGAGATGAAACCAGGGCTTTGACCCTCTATGTCAAATCCCATATCTGTAATGCGAATATGACCTATCATAGTTATGGTGAAATGCTCATGTGGCCATGGGGTTGGAAATACCAGCAGACACCTGATTCTTCATGGTACAACCATTTTGGCAATAATGCGGCTGATCTTATACACTGTTTGGGTAGTGGTTATTATGACCGGGGTCCAGTTTCGACCACGATCTATCCAGTCAGTGGTTCGTCCATGGACTGGTTTTATGCCTGGTCCCACTATGTTGGCGGCGTATCAAACCTTTCGTTCACCACAGAGCTCGGTACTTCTTTTTATCAAGCACAGAGCCAGCTCGACGCGATCTGCCACGAGAATTTCAAGGCGCTTGAATATATCGCCGGGATCTGCGATTCTATTGTGCTATTAATGAGAACCGTGGTACCACCACCGACCATCTATCCTCTGGGTACAGTGGGTGAGGATTTCACGATCTACTGGCATGCCAAGAACCCGGTTTATAATGAGCCATTACAATGGGAGCTTGTTGAGTTATCCAACCCTTCGATTATTGAAGATGACCTTGAATCGGGCACGAGCCGCTGGGTACTCAATGGATTTACCCTGAGCACGAGCCAAGCCCATTCTGGTACACACAGCTTGTTTTCCGGGAATGTCAATAGTATGAATCACGGTGCCCAAACGATTCATCCCTATTTTGTGCAGATTGGTGATTCACTCACTTTCTGGTGCCGGTATGGTCTTGAAACCAATTATGATGTAGCGGTCGTTGAGGTCTCCGAGAATACAAAGTACTGGTATAATATGGATACGACACGTTTTAATGGCAATCAGAGTTCCTGGGTGAGAAAAGCTTATTCATTGAATTCCTGGGTCGGTAAGTCTGTCTATTTCAGGTTTCGCTCCATGACTGATGGCTATACCTTAAACGGTGGTTTTTATGTTGACGATATCTCACCGGTTTGCCTCTTTGCAGACGTGAACACGATTTCTTCAAGTATATCTGATACATCTTACTCGTTTACTGGACATGCTGAGGGTGAGTTTTATTACTATGTCAAGGGATATAACAATGCCTGGGCATGGGGTGATTATTCCTGTTTAGAAAAGGCTGATGTGGTCGTTGGTATTGCTGAGACGCCGAAAGCGCAAGATATAATAAATTCAAGTCTTGCTCTAACGTCGAATCCAGGGGTCAAGTCAATAACATTGAATTATGCAATCAGTCAGGGTGTTCGTGATGCATACATAAAGATATACGATGCCGCCGGTAAACTGGTGAAATCATACGATGTATCTGCAGAATCGCATTCAGTGCATCACCGAATTGTATGGTATGCAATTGATGAGACGGGAACGCGTGTTCCGGCCGGTGTTTATTTCATCCACTTGAAAGCCGGTGATTACAAGAAAACAGAAAAGGCGGTACTGCTAAGGTAAATGCCTAAATACCTGAAATTGGTATTAGGTATGTGGGAGCGGGCTTCTGTCCGCGAATGTCGGATGTTTTCCGTTTGCATCCGCTTTAATCCGTTAGATAAAGGTTTGTTTTTGTTTTGCATAATCTAATGGCTAGCAATTGAGGTGAAAATTATCATGATATTGAAACTATGTAATTATCTAACGGGATTAATCTGTGTGAATCAATTGCTTTGCATAGCAAAGAAATAAAGAGGCAAAAATGAGAAGCATTGAAAGAAACAAAATAGCAGCAATAGGGCTGCTGGTGGTGGTAGTAATAGGAGTTATTCAAGCAACTCCAGATACACGGATACTAACGGGCGATGTTGAGTATAAGCTTTACATTAATGGTAACTACCCAAAAGTCGGGGAGGTTTTTGAGGTAGTTTTCAGAGTACGGCTCAAATCTCAAAACGATTTGCAACACATGCCCGAAGAGGCAATAGCAGAAGGCTATGTCGTATCTTTTGGCGCCAGGCCGAAAGCTGCCGTAAAATTGTTAAGCAACAATGAAATATTTATTCCTGTGCTAAATCTTGGTGAATGGCAAGAGTTTGTTGGTAAGTACAGAATTACAAAACCATCAATGTGGGTTACAGTTGGAGCTGAAATTCGTCTTAAAGCAGTGAAGGCAGGTCCTGGACTAGGTCATACATTTTATCTTCTTGATTCCCTAACTGGTCAGTATGGGACCAAGGAACAGTGGTTAAACAGAGGGATTGGTGTCTTAGGTAAGTATAACAATGTAGAACCTCAATGGCTCAGTGAACCTGATCGGGCATGGGAACCGAGTAATCGCAAGATTGCTCAAGAGATAAGAAAGTTTGAACCAGCATTGATTGATTCTGAGGCACTCTGTCTTCATCAGGACAATTACCTTCTGATTATCAATGCAATCGGGGATCCAAATGCAACCGATAGCGAGAGAATAGAGCACCTATTAAAGGCGGACTGGCTAAATGCTCAGCGGTCTGGTGTTGAAGCAAAAGAAAACTGGTTTAATGAATTTATGGATAAAAATCGTGGGAATTGGGGAGGTAATTCCAACCTCAACTTTTTTCGTGATAATAATTCCAGTGGTATTGATTATGCTGGTAATAATTCTTCTTCTCAAGAAAGGATTACGACGACATTCATAGGGACATGGAGATACCAGGATCATTTGTATAATAAAGACAATGGATTATTATGGTCATATGCTGTAAAACCTGTGAAGACCGCAGAGGTAGGCATTCGGGCATATTGGTTAGGACAGGGACAGATATTTGTAGGTTGGGGTTCGACTGATAGTAGCGGTAACTTTACAATTACAACTGAGTTAATTCCTTATGGCGCTACAAATGTTAGAGCCTTTCCGATTTTATATGCCTGGGGACCTGATCGATTTAATGAGAAAATAAAGGTTTCTGATCCTGATACCAACATAAGCACATGGAAAAATCCTCGGGATCGTACAATATGGTGGTTACCGCGTCCAACAGGAACACCTGCAAATTATGTTACTCCTGGAGGAACCTGTAATTTTAGTATTTGTTATCCTGAGACAGCAACTGCTGCCATTACTCAACCCCGCAGTGGTGCCGCAAATATTCTTGAAACCTATTTCCATGCCAGAACATTTACCAGCCCACCGCCGACTTCCCCACTGCGGATAATGTGGGAACCAGGATATGATACAATAACTTGTATGAATATGTTATATACTACACACGATGATTCCATTTGGGTTTGCGGAGAATCTGATAGTGCAGGTGGCACCGATGAGTGGGATGATGACATTCTGCTTGAAGAATATGGACACTATTTAATGAAATACTACGCAGAAGGACCACCTACATGTTCTGGCATGCATAAGTGGCCATACAGTTATCCCAATAGGCCAGGTATTGGTTATGGAGAAGGATGGTCATATCTCTTTTCTTGTAGGGCAAAGGTTGGTTCAAGCACAGATACTTTAATCGTAAATACGGGTGCCGGAATAGGTGGTGATTCGGTTTATCTATGGCGTAACATTGAAAATCCCTGGATTGCCAGTGATTTTCCACCCGAATTTTTCCAAGGCGGTCCCTGGTGCGAAGGGGCAGTGGCTGGCGCACTGTGGGATATTTATGATTCCAAAGATGAAATCCCTTATCATTCTTATCCCTATCCCGGATTTCCTGATACTGCCTTAGCTGATACTTTGACAGTAGACTTCGATACAATCTGGACTGTATTTGACGATTATAATCCGCCGGGCGAACCAACACATTGCTGGACAATCTTTGATTTCCGTAGTGGCTGGAATTCTTATAACTATGGCCATCAATTTGCCTTAAATCAAATTCTTTTGCATCATCGCATTCAAGACAGCATACCAGCAGCGCCGATTGGGCTATCTGCAACTTTGGAAAATTATAATGTGTGCCTTTACTGGCACAAAAATACTGAACCAGACCTTGAGGGTTATCGGATTTTTCGACGTGGCCGTAGGTTCTTTGGTGGTTATTCCTGGAGTGATTGGGCAAAGATTGCAGAAAAGAATAGTCCCACCGATACAACCCATCTTGATGCTACTGTTAGAGGTGGGTGGATTTATCAGTATAAGTTAACCGCCTTTGATACTTTGCATAATGAATCTAAATTTTCTGATAGTGTGGAGATAAATGTACCCCAGAAGAATATTGACGGAATGGAACCTCTTGGTTTGACCCAGACAATCTTTGCTAATGTCTGTGGAATGGAAATTTCAATTCCTCAGGAGATTAGACAAATAACTTTAAAAATATATGACTGTTGCGGTCGGATTGTGAATGAAAGGACAATAAAATTGAGCAATGACAATTTGTTGAAAATTAATTTAAGGGATGCAAAAAATAACCATTTGTCAAACGGCATATACTTTTTGCATCTTAAAACCGATAATTGTGATAAGGTTATGAGAAAATTTGTGGTGATAAGATGAAGCTGAAGCCCTTCGCTGATTCAATCAGCTCGGGATGCTCGATTTTTCCTCCAAATCTCAAATTTGGGGAAAATTGGCAAAGGCAGGAGATGGCAGAAGATGGCAGAAGATGGCAGGAGAAGGCTATTAAAGGCACCAAGAGAAAAGCCTTCATAGCCCTCTCTGTGCCTTTTCTGAGCCCTCTTAAGCTTTTTAAACAAGGAGGTAGTATGAGAAGGATTTTGAGTCTCTTGGTTTTATTGACACTGCCATTAGTTGGTGGTAGTGTAACGAGGACGGTTTTATTTGCGCCTGGTGATCTGGTATTTTCTAAGGTTGATGGATATGATGTTATCGAGCTTCGGGGACATCCGGCCGTAGTTGAGCCTGGTGCCCCGCGTTTGCCGCGGGTTATTGAGCCGCTTATTATACCGGCGGGTGCAGTGCCGGTCAGGGTAGAGCTAGTGGCAGAGGCTTGGGTTGATCTGCCGGGTTTTTACAATATCTATCCGTCACAACCGGATCGTCCATTGTCTGTGCCTGGGGGAGTGAATGGCCAGTTTTATGAGCCGGATTCTAAGGTTTACGGTTTGCATACAGAGTATCCTGGTTTGGACGTGCGGTTGATTGGGTCTGGTAATATGAACGGGTACAGAATAGCGCATATTGAGTTATTTCCAGTGCAATATATTCCGGCGGAAGGTGTATTGCGTTTAGCGACGCGTCTTGTATATCGTGTTGAGTATCTTGAGCATCAGGTTTCTGATGTGATTGCGACGGCGCAGCAGCAAAGGGTTTTTGGTACTGCAGTGCGTGCACATGTGGTCAATCCTGAGGATATAGTTTATTGTGCGCCGCGTATTGGCAGTTATGGTTATGGTGTGTCTTTTGTGCCGCCGGGTTATTATGAGTATGTTGTGATTACCGAGTCGCCTATGGATACGGTATTTCAGCGTTTAGTGGATTGGAAGACAAAAAAGGGTGTGCCGGGCAATGTGGTTTTGATGTCGTGGATCAACAGTACGTATACGGGTTATGATTTAGCTGAGAAGGTGCGGAACTTTATCATTGATGCGCGTGACAACTGGGGTACGATTTATGTGGTATTAGGTGGTTCAGGAGATTATAATTCGAGTGGTCAGAACATTGTGCCGACCCGCAAAACCTGGTATACGAGTGCAGGTGGTGGTAATACGGATTCATTGCCGACGGATTTATACTATTCTGATTTAGATGGTGATTGGGATTATGATGGTGATCATACGTATGGTGAGTTAGGTGATAGTGTTGACATGTATGCGGATGTGTATGTGGGTCGTGCTTCAGTGTACAATGTGTCGATGGCGCAGAATTTTGTCTACAAGATGTTGACCTATGAGTTGAATCCGCCGACTGACTATATTGAGCGATTGATGTTGCCGACGGCGATTTTATGGTCGAGTTATGAAGAGCGTCCAATGCAGGATAGTATTGCGCGTATGGTGCCTTCGGGTTGGCGCATTGCCAAGATGTACGAGCGTACTGGCGATTTATCGCGTCCGGGTATGATCGACACGATGAATGTTGGTTATAACCTTGGTCATTGGGAAGGTCATGGTAATGAGAATGGTATTTACATGGGCGGTCCGTATTTGACTTCGTCTGATGCGGATAATTTGGTTAATGGTGACAAGGTTGGTATTGCCAATTCAATTGCGTGTATGTGCGGTGGTTGGGACCTTATGCCTTCAGGTGGCGATTGTTTTGCTGAGCATTTAGTGAACCGTGTGGGTGGTGGTTTGGCTGTGGCGATCATGAATGCGCGTTATGGTTGGGGTGCGTATGTAGGTGGTTATGTGCCGGGTCCTTCAGAGCGTATTGATACGACTTTTTATGCCAAGTTATATACTGAGCAGATGCATATTCTTGGTCAGGTTCATCATGCGGCTAAGGATGCCTGGGTTTATTATGCGGATTCCGGTCAGCAGTATGACAAGACGCGTTGGTGTATTTACGAGTTGAATCTATTTGGTGAGCCAGAGCTGCCGATTTGGACTGACATTCCAATGACCCTGGCTGCGAGTTATCCGGGTGTTATTCCGATCGGCAATCAGAATGTTGGGGTGACCGTGACGAGCAGTGGTAACCCCGTAGATAATGCTTTAGTTTGTTTATGGAAAGGTACTGAGACCTATGCTACGGGTTATACGAATGCCGCCGGGTATGTTTCGATCAATGTTGCGCCGGTGACGCCGGGTCATATGTGGGTTACGGCGACCGCGCGGAATCATTATCCATTTGAGGATTCTTTATTTGTTCAGGCGAGCAATTATCCGTATGTGACGTTTATGAAGTGTTCAGTGAGCGACCCTTTACCTGGTGGTAATAATAATGGAGAGCTTAATCCGGGTGAGTCAGTGCAGATTCCATTATGGGTAAAGAACTGGGGTCAGACCGAGGGTTATGGTATTACCGGCAGTTTAGGTACGACCGATACGTATGCTGTGTTATCAGATACGCTCAAGAGTTTTGGTGATATTCCGGCGGATGATTCGGCTTATACTGGTGCGGATGGTTATGATTTAGATATTGCCACTTCCTGTCCAAATGGTCATGCGATATTATTTACCTTGACCTGTAAGGACAATGTTGATTCTACCTGGACTTCAGAGTTCAGCCTTAGTGTTTATGCGCCTGAGTTGACATATCAGGGGCATGCCGTGGTGGGTGGTAATGGCAATGGGGTTTTAGATCCGGGTGAGACCGCTGATCTGGTCGTGACGATTGAGAATGAAGGTGGTGCGACCGCGGCGAGTGTAACCTCGACATTAATGACTTCTTCATCTTATATTACGATCAATGATGCTTCAGGCAACTTTGGTACGATCGCCCCGGGCAATACGGCTAATAATGCGGCAGATCCGTATACAGTGACCGCGAGTCCGTCAACGCCTTATGGTACAGAAATAGATTTCGAGATTGAAGTAGTTTCCGGGATATATATTGACACCCT
>JAUWCU010000003.1 GCA_030609135.1 Candidatus Stahliibacteriota bacterium
TGCCCTGGCAGACGCGCAGAATTCTGATCACCAAGAGCTTTGCCCTTTGAATCTGTAGCCGTATACGGGAACCCCGAATGATATGAGATTATGAAATCTGTGGAAAAATCCCTTAGTGGACTGAGATAGAAATCATCAGGGAGCATAATTCCAACGCTTGAATTTACAATGTGTCGTTCATCAAAATCCAACCAGTAATCAATCCGTGGTAAGGCGTATTCACCAGATATTGGATCCGGACCTCCAACATAAACATCATAATAATGCTGCCAGGCATAAGAAGCAGTACCTTTGGCAAATTGCAATGTATAGGACAAATCAAAACGCCAGTAATCCAACATCTTTTTCTTGATAGTAAATTCAATACCTTTTACATTACCGTAGTCAACATTCGTAACCTGATAATAAGGATAAGGCTGGGACAGTACCCTACGTGTTTGAATGAGGTCGTAGATATCTTTGTAATAAGCAACAAAACCAAAGGCAAAAGCATCAGATATTTGATTCTCATAACCCAATTCATAGGCAATTGTTTTTTCAACTGTAAGGTCAGGATTGCCAAGGACTGAGTTATATCTATGGAGAAGTAACCAGACAACGACCGGATTGGTTGAACGATAGAGGTTGTGTGCTGTGGGGGTTTGAAAGAAATGCCCATAATTGAACCGTAACTTTGATCTCTCGGTAATAGGCATTGAAAATCCGAGACGGGGAGAAAAACGCCATTTAGCTGGGTATTGAACCATGGTTGTGTCATCCATGTCTGAAGGGTTGTTCAAACCACTTGCCTTTGAATCGAAATAGTCGTAGCGAAGACCGATTCGACAAATAATACCTTCAAAATCTACCCTGTCCTGTAAATAGACGGCTATTTTCAAAGGGTTTTTTTCATAAATGTCCCAGAAAGGGATTCTTGCCCAGGGCAGGTTATTGTCAAACCAGCCCACATTTTGAGACATCAGGCTAACCCCGGATTTAACTTCGTGTATTTTAGCGATTGATTTTGTGATAGAAAAAACTCCTTGATAATCACGGTTATATAAATACCTCCAGAGCCTATTATCGCCTACAGTATAATAAAAACCGGTTGCTCCAAACGGGTTATTTCTTAAACTTGCAGCATTACGCTTACTCCATTCCTCGTAATAATTCATCATGGAATCAACAAGATAAAGTTTTATCAAGGAATCATCTTCCATTTCCATTAACAGTTCAGGAAAGTGGTTGGCTTTAAAAATGTAGTCATCATACCATTGCCTGTTCGCAGCTGCTTCTGCTTCGAGATCTCTTACTGCGTAAAACCGGATTGATTTTGTGTAACCCAGTTTCGATTCCAAAACAGTATTCTTTGTTAACATATAATTAAACGTCACACTGGCGAGATAATTCTTCAGAGTTTCCGCCGTATTACGTTCAAGATTGTATATGAAGCTGAGATTACCCCAGATGTCTTTGTAGTGTGCGAACTGTTCACGGGAATAGAATCCGGAAAGAGTAACCTTGCCTTTTGCACCGGGCAGACGATAAGATACTTTTCCACCTAACTTGTAATCAAACCTTTCAGATTGAATTTTATATTTTGCTGCTTCAAACGCATCAGTTATCAGTGCTTCACCCGAGATAAAATATCTAAAACGGGATTTCTCCAATGCTCCACCCCCGAGGCTTATCTCATAAAGATTGTATCCATAATTTATTTTATCCGAAGCAAAGACCTCGTCGGTAGTATAACGGAATCTGCCACTTGGTTTCGCAGAGCCTTCACGCGTTATGATGCTAACGATTCCGGATAGAGCTTCACCGTATTCTGCGTCAAAGCCCCCCGTGGTTATTGCAATTTCTTCAACCGCTTGTTTATTTATTTTCACTGACTGATGACCATAATGCGGTGCTTTAGTGAGTATTCCATCAACATAATAGGCGATTTCTGTATCCCGACCGCCCCGGACATGAATTCCTCTTTCACTGGTTGATACACCTGCCTGCAGGGTGATAATTTCGTTAATATCGCTTATCGGCATCATGTCAATATCGTCACCCGTTATGGTCCTCTGGGTCTGCGTCTGGGTTTTAATAACCAAGGGTCTTTCCGCGTTAACAACTATTGGTTCCATGGTAATTACTGCGGGGCTCAGCGTAAAATTAACAAAAACTGTCTGGTCGGAAAAAACAATGGTGTTGGATTTCGACACCGTGTTATAACCCAAATAAGACGCGGTTATTGTATGCATACCCACTGGGACAAAAGGTACGATGAATTCGCCCTCCAGATCAGTGGCAGCACCCAATTCTGTTTTTTCAATTACGACGTTCACCCCAACTAAGGCTTCGCCATCTTCATCAATTACTTTTCCTTTTACTTGTCCTGTATTCGATGCTATTACAAAAGAGAAGATTACACAAACCGCGATAAAACATCTCTTCATACTTACCTCCAATTATAAATATATTAACAAAAAATATACTTAAGTCAAGACCCAATAATCAAACGACCGAGAATTAAAAGTAGGGCATTTAAGCCCAGTATATCTCGAAGTTTTGAAGATGTGAGGCTCAGAACCTCTGAACAGATTGTTTAATAGCTGTAGTTGTCCAATTCATTGGACTGCCCGATAAATCCCGCAATCCTATTTATAGAATCTTGATACGAAACGGGATAAATCCCGCAATTCTATTTATAAAATCTTAATACGAAGCGGGATAAATCATCTGTCTGCCTCAGGCTGAGGCGACTACAATTGATTGAATCATAAGTGATTGGAAGTCACGCTGGCGCTGTGATTGTTAAAAAGGGAGAGGGAAAAAGCCTGCTCTGAACCTTGTGCTGAATATCATTTCAGTATTGTTTCAGAGGTGAGGGATAAAGATGTGTTCAAGTTTCTGTTATTAGTATTGACATAAGAGAAGCGCTAATTATAATCATTATACGGTCATATGAATTATCATATTATTTTAGTGCTTTTCATAAATAATCTTTCATTTATCCCTGGTATTAACGATACAATTACAATACACCAGTGGCAATATCTGGGTCCTTTTTCAATGGGGATGCGTGAGGGGATCATCGGCGTCGAGGAAAATATTAGACTTCTTGAGGATTTTGAGCCAGATAAAAGGTCGATATATCCAAGTCTTCTCGTGCAGGGCGGCAAAGTCATGTGGCGAACAATAGAATCTGCTAATGGAATAGTTAAGATCGAATATGAAAATGTCTTATGGGATAGTATTCAGGATTATTATGGTGCTGCCGGAGTTCTCTGCGGCGCTTATGCCTACGGTGATTTTAGTAGCGGCAGCACAAGGAGAGCATTGGTTATTGCACAAGATGTTTCTTCCTTCATCTTGAACGGCGTGAAATTCCCGGGTGATCCCTATAGCAATGGATTTTTGCAGGTCCCGGTTGTTCTAAACGAGGGAAAGAACAGAGTAATAGTCAAACTCAGCGGGTTTGGGGACCATGAATTCACATTTAAACTCATCCCCGTACCAGGTCCTTTAATGTTGATAACCAAAGATATTACTACACCGGATTTTTTAAGGGGTGAACCGGTATGTGCCTGGGCAGGGATACCGATTGTCAATGCGACAAATCAGAGACTCTTTGATATTCAACTTAAAATAGAAGGCGTGAACATTAAAACAGACATTCAAACGGTTGCTAATATAATGCCTTTTTCAGCGGTTAAGATACCATTGAACATCGAATCAGAAGATAAAATAGAGACAGAAGAGGATAGCATTCTGATAACTATAACGGCTTCCTTTGACACTTTTTCTACACAAGAAGATTTCTGGATCAAAGTGAAGCATAGAGATGAAGCATATGTTAAGACCTTTGTCTCTAATATAGATAATTCATGCCAATACTATGCGATTCTGCCACCAGAAAACTATAATGAAGATTCATCTTATGCCCTCATAATGACTTGTCATGGAGCCAGTGTTAAGGCAAGAGGTCAGGTGAAAGCCTATACACAGAAGGATTGGGCTTTTGTCGTTGCGCCGACTAATCGCCGCAGGTTTGGTTTTGACTGGCAGGATTGGGGTAGACTCGATTTTCTTGAGGTTCTGGAAGATGTTAAGAAGAATTTCAAGATTGATACAAATAGAATCTATCTTACTGGACATTCTATGGGTGGCCATGGTGCCTGGCATATCGGCATAACCCATCCAGATATCTTCGCGGCAATGGCACCTTCTGCTGGATGGACCAGCTTTCAACTCTATGTCCCGTGGTTTCTTCAAAAAAGTGAGCTCTTTGCGCATCCTGATCTGATAAAGTATCGCGATATGGTATTGCGACAAGACAATCCGCTTTTATTCCTGGAAAACGCATATAATCTGCCGATCTATATCTTGCAAGGCGGAACTGATGACAATGTGCCTCCAATCCAGGCAAGAATGTTCTGCAAATATCTGACCAATCTTGGCTATGATTATATATACAACGAGCTTGAGGGCAAAGGTCACTGGTGGAATATAGATTCCACGCCAGGTACTGACTGTGTGGATTTAAAAGAAATGATGGATTTTCTGAAAACCAAGGTGCGCAACCCCTACCCTGAACGTATAATCTTCAAAACCTCAGATGTTGACTGTTCAAATAAGGCATACTGGGTGAGGATCGATGAACTTGAAAATCTATACCAGGATGGGATAATAGATATTTGGAAAACTGGAATGATAGGAGATCACACCGTGTTTTCAGTGGGACCACGCATTGGGTTCTTGGTGAAAACGAGCAACATAAACGGATTCACCGTAGTATTAAATGATAAGGTTATTCCTAAAAGCATGCTAGGTGGAAAAATATGGTTTGAAATTAATGGTCAAAAAATTGCCTTCGACTATAAAGAAATAAGCGAAATTTCCTTCCACAAAAACAATGTGGGATTTGAAATCGTCAAACCGAAAGACCAAGGCTTGAAAAAACAGAAAAGGTTTTATGGACCTATAAAAAAGGCATATTTTGAGCCTTTTGTTCTTGTCTATGGCACAACTGGAGATTCGGTTTCGACCGAGAACAACCTTCACCAAGCACGATTACAGTCTTATACCTGGTGGTATCGGGCAAATGGATTTGTTGAGATACTGCCTGACACTGAAGTTACCGAAAAAATTATCAAAAACTATAACCTTGTTCTCTTTGGGAATCCTGTAACTAACTCCATTCTCAAGTGGATTAGCTACAGATTACCTCTTCATATTGAAGAAGGTAGAGTGATTGTTGATAGAGATACAATAAGGGGGGATCTCTGTCTTGTAGAAATATATCCCAACCCTCTAAACCCTGAAAAATTCGTATTATTATATTCAGCAACTACAAAACCCGCAGAGAAATTAATCGGTCTATTTTCCACACTTTATGCAGGTGCCGGTTTACCTGATTTTCTTGTTTATGATAAATCAGCGCTTAAATACGGATGGGGTGGTGTAAACGCAGCCGGTTTTTTTGACAAAGACTGGAAATTTGATAGTAAATTGAGTTACTACTCAGAACCTTAAATAGTTTAATTTGATAGTTCTCCATAGCTTGCTACAGAGTTTCTTCTGTCATTCCCTGGCTTGACCAGGGAATCCAGGAAAATAAGGAAATACAAAAGACTGGATTCCGCCTCAGGTGCGGAATGACGACATACATTGAGCAGTATTTGATTAAACTATTTAATGTTCTCCGTAATATATTGAGGATTGAGCATTTACACCAATTCTATCCCCTTCTGTTCCTTTCTGAAAAATGCAAATATTATTACTGTCGAAATCAAATAAAGTACGCTTGTCGATAAAAAGGGTATTGTGTAAGAAAAGCGCTCAATGAGAAACCCACCCACACTGGCACTAGCTCCCCACCCTGCGGTCCAGGCTATGACAAGTAAAGCATTGGTAAAAGCTTGTTCATCGTGTTTGACTTTTTCCATTGCAAAGTTGGTGAATAAAGGCTGGGCCATATTCATTAGCGCCGCCCTAACAAGGAATGCTATAATAGCTAAGATAAAATTAGTTGTTAGCCCCAGAACTACTAAAAAGGGTATTGATACTAATTGTGAAACGACAACGGTTCTTATCTTTCCAATTCTTTCTGCAATGACCGGCGCAATCAGCAAGCCTGTTATCATTAGTAATTGTTGGCCGCTATAGAGTATGCCGATGTAGCTGGTTCCGGTCTGGAATACGTTCTTAAAATAAAGATTTAGAAAAGGGATACTTAAACCTGCTCCAATGCCGACGACCAAGCCAGGCAAAAATAATTTTAGAATAAGTCGCCACGAATGAATTTTCATTTTCTCTACTTTGCCAACAGGTTTTTCTTTAATCATTGAATAGGGTAATAGTGCGATCAACACCAAACAGGCAAAAATATACAATGTGTATCTGTATGCAAGATAGGGTACAGTACCGGTTTGTTCAATAATACCTGGAAGAAAACCAGCTAAGAGACTACCGATGATACCGGCAACGAGCATGAGCGCGAACTGCATGCTGAACAGATAAGGTCTTTCTTTTTGGGTGCTATTGCGCATGAAAAATGGTGCGGAGGCAACCCTTGAGAAAACCGCAGCTAAACCAGCCATAAACCCACCGGCGATAATCAAATGATATGTTGATACACTTACCTGGATTAGGTAGGAGAATGTTGCAATCGGTGTGGCAATTAAGAGGATACGTTTTATTGGAACCCTTCTAATCAATACTGAAGCAGGTAATGCCATTATAAGCGTACCCAGCGTTGTTGCAGTTATTATGTTGCCGATTCGACTTTCCAGAAAGCCCATTTCTTTAAGGTAGAGGTTGAAAAGCAACATAAAACCAGAAAACCCCATACCCATAAAGAATGTCCCGATAAGGAATAATCGGGCATTTATTGAAAACAAACCTAGGTTATTTAGGTAATTGGAAATACCCCTTACTTTTGCGGAGCTGGTTTTGTTCTTTGGTCGGAACTCTTGGCTCGTCAAAGTTTTTTAATCACTATTTCAGCGACTTTTTTACCCGACAATAGCATGCCGCCAAAAATAGGACCCATCCTTGGTCCACCAAATACGGCATTTGCTGCCATGCCAGTGACATATAAATTTGGAAAAACCTCCTTGGTATTTTGCATAGTTAATTGTTCAGCAACCTCTGCCCACATGGACTTTTCACCCTCGATTTTTCCTGAAGGTGTGAGCAGTTTACCGCCACTTTTCCTTTCGACAATATGAGCTATCTCGCACGGGTGACCAGTTGCATCGATCACTATCTTGGACTTGAAAGATAATGGGTCAATATGCAGTTTTGCTAATTCAACGCTTGACCAGTTGATTACGACTCCGTTCACGCTATTCTCACGCACGATTACATCTTCTATGGATAGTAAATTGTAGATTCTCAAACCTGCCTTTATTGCTTTGTCAGTGAGACATGCGGTTGTCTCTAATGAGTTGGCAACGTAGTAGCCGGGCTGGTATTCATGATAACCAATGCCGAATTCATCGAGCAAATGTTTTGCTTCATCTTGTACAACGATTCGATTGAACATGATACCGCCGCCTGGTAAACCACCACCAAGCTTGAGTCCCCGCTCAAAAAGTAGGGTTTTGTACCCTTTTTGCGCTAGATAATACCCGGCACAGAGTCCAGACGGTCCAGCACCACCGATTATGACATCGCTTTCAACTGAGCTGAGCAATTCCTTGAGATAGGTTTCGATTATCGCTTTTGTAATGACCGTTTCTTCGATCATTTCAAGACCCCGAACCTTGCTCCTATAGAAAGTCGGAATGTTACATCAGTGTCGCCGTTATCAGTAATAATCACACCGGGTTCGACAAAAAGATTAGTTGCCCGGCTCCATGGATAGGTTAAACCTAAGCCGCCGCGGATTGAGAAAAGTGTGACTGAACCACCATTACCTATCATATTAAACCCAAAACCAGCATGTACGTAGGGTTGCGGACCCCGCATCGGGAAATAAATAAGTGCATCAAGAGAGTTGCCAAAATTCAAGTAGAATTGTGTGTAATTACCAAAACTGAGTTCTGTAAGACCAAAACGAAAACTTACTGTTTTCAAGGGGTTGAATATAACATCACAGCCGAGTCCAAAACGCACACTGCCAATATAAAGACTAACCTTTGGTTCAACCTCAACCAATGATCTGTAGCGTTTGGCATCCGCTGCCACAACAAAGAGCAGTATTGCACCAATGATAAGAATCTTCTTCATACATCCTCCTTTTTTCATTATGTAATTCTATATACATTTAGTTAAATTTCAAGGGTTATTTATCCGCACTTTGTAGTTGCTCGATTCATCGAGCATTGCCTGATAAATCAGGGGACTACATTATGCCTGATTCAGCGTGGGCTTGAGCGTGGAAAGTGTAGTTGCTCGATTTGCCCATACTTTGTAGTTGCCCAATTTATTGGGCTTATGGCCATGTTCATGTCCGATAAATCCCGCAATTCTATTTATAGAATTATAATACGAAGCGGGATAAATCGGAGAACTACTCAATTTTGGTTTTCAGGAAATCAATTGCTTCTGCGACCTTTTTTGGATCGCCACCGCCGCCTTCTGCCATATGGGGTCGACCACCACCCCCGCCGCCAAGGATTTTGCTGACATCTTTGATGAGCTTGTTAGCAGGGTATTTTTTTACTAATTCATCGCCGACAAATATTAAGAAGTTAATTTTACCCTTTGTCTTCTCATAGAAAAAACCCGCTGCTTTTTTAGATTTTTCTCTTATTAAATCAGCTACCAGACGCATTCCCTGACCCCCATAATTTTTGAGTTCTTTTGCGACAAAATTGCTTTTTTCCTCCCACATTTTAGCAAGTAGAACCATTGCTTCACTGTGTGTGAGTTGAGCAAGGGCTTCCTGGAAAGATTTCTCTGTTTCCTTGAATTTCTGTAGCGAATCAGAAATCCAGCTAACCAAATCGACATTCTTCCCGCCGACCAAATTTGTGATTTCCTTGAGAATAGTTTCGTTCTTACGCAATTCCTCAAATAGCCTCAAGCCGACAATTGCTTCTACCCTACGTATACCAGCAGCTGCAGCTTCCTGCGAGATAATTTTGAAGAGACCAATTTGACCGGTATTATCAAGGTGGATCCCTCCACAGAGTTCAATTGAGAAATCATTGATCTTAACCACCCTGACTTTATCACCATATTTCTCGCCGAATATCGCCATTGCACCGAGTCGCTTTGCTTCATCCAATGTTGTATTGAATTTTTCAACGGGTATATTGTCCAGGACCTTTTCGTTTACTGTATTTTCAATGACATTGATTTCATCGTTGCTCAACGGCTTAAAGTGCGAAAAGTCAAAACGGAACCTTCCTGGTTCAACAAATGAACCTTCCTGGCGGGCATGTTCGCCAAGGGTTTTCCTGAGCGCAGCATGGAGTAGATGGGTTGCCGTATGCGCACGCGCGCTTTCTTTGCGTTTCCTTAAATCTACCTCAGCAACAACTTTGCCAGGTGTAAACTTACCTTGAGCAAGTTTGCAATGGCATACAATCATGCCCTGGTACCAGTAAGTATCCTGGACTATCAATTTATAGGTTTTTCCGACAATTTCACCTTGGTCGCCTACTTGACCTCCAGCCTCAGCGTAAAAAGGTGATTCTTTTAATACTATCTCAATGATCTTTTCATGCGCATTGAATTTTATTATTTTGGTTTCAACGCTGACTTTATCGTAACCAACGAATGTGCCATTTTCATCGTTTAAGATAGTCCACTCACCCTTGGGAATGAATTTTGTTTCTGCTTTTGAGATCTCGCGGGCTTGTTCAAGCTTAGCCATGAAGCCTTTTTCATCAACACTAATACCTTTTTCCTTGGCTATTTCCTGAATTAATTCAATGGGGAATCCGTATGTGTCATAGAGCTTGAAAGCTTCTTCTCCAGAAATGGAGTTGTGGGTTTTGCTTATTACTTCAAATTGCTGTAATCCTTTTTCCAACGTGGTTAGAAATCGTTCTTCTTCTGATTTTATAATAAGAGTAATTTCTTCTCTTCTTTCAACTAAATCAGCATATGCAGGTTTATACATATCTATAACCCTCGGTACAAACCTGTAGAGAAAAGGGTTGTTTATAGCCAGATTTCGACACAATCGGACAGCCCTACGTAAAATCCTTCGTAGCACATACCCGCGTTCTTCATTTGAAGGGATAATACCATCACCTATTGCAAAGACTAATGCCCTGACGTGGTCTGCCATCACATTGATAGCTACATCAATTCTTCTATCTTCACCATATTTCAAATTCTTGTGTTTAATAATATCCTCAATAATAGGATAAAACAGGTCGGTCTGAAAAACCGAGTCCTTATTTTGCAGGATCGCTGCAAGTCTTTCAAAACCCATGCCCGTATCCACCCCGCGGTTCTTTAGAGGTAATCTTTCGCCGGCTACGGTCTGGTTAAACTGGGGGAATACCAGATTCCAGATTTCCGGATACCGGTCGCAGTCGCAGCCCGGTACACAAGTTTTCTTACCGCAGGAATATTTCTCGCCAAGGTCAAAAAATATTTCTGAGCATGGTCCACATGGTCCAGAATTCCCCGCCGGTCCCCAGAAGTTATCCTCATCACCAAACCTGAAGATTCTTTCTTTTTTCAAACCAATCTTCTTATGCCAGATATCATATGCCTCATCATCATCCTTATATACTGAGACAGACAATCTGGTCGGGTCGATTCCCAGTACCTCAAGCAGGTATTCCCATGCCCATAAAATAGCCTCTTCCTTAAAATAGTCGCCAAATGAAAAATTGCCCAGCATTTCAAAGAACGTATGGTGGCGTCTGGTCTTTCCCACATTATCTAAATCCGATGTCCTGAAACATTTTTGCACACTTGTTGCGCGTTTATACGGCAGGAGCACAGAGCCTGTCCACAAAGGTTTAAACTGCACACAGCCGGCACTTGTGAACAATAGACTCGGGTCATCTTTCGGAATCAATGACATTGAAGGAACAATAGTATGGTCCTTGTTTTTAAAGAATTCTAAGAAACTCGTGCGCAGTTCGTTACTATTCATATATCTATCCCCCTCTCTTTATCTCTCCCCCTTTGAAGGGGGAGAGAAAGGTGGGGGTTCGTTCGGAATTTACCGGACATTATTGTGATTCCTATGATTGAAAAATTGTCAAGCCCAGAAGGGCTTTCCCACAATATGTGGGAGCGGGCTGCCCGCGATTATCATTCTTTAATAATTTCATATACAATGCTCGGGGTGAATCCTCGAGTCAGCAAGCGACGGACAAGTTTCTGGCGTTCTTTAGGATTTTTTATATCTAAATTGCCCGCTTTTTTTTCGATGTAATTTCTTATCAGTTCTCCCTCATCCCTTGTGTCAAGCAAATTCGTAATGATTTCTCTATCAACACCCCTTCTAGTCAGTTCGCTTAAGATGAAACGATTCCCCTTTGGCTTCAAGTTTGTATAGTCATTTACAAAAGCCCTGGCAAACCGTTTATCGTCAAGTGTTTTATCAGCGATCAATTCGTCAATCACTTCATCTGCGAGTGAATTGTCAAAACCAATACGCATCAGTCTATCCCTGAGTTCCTCAACTGATCTTTCACGATAGTGGAGTATTTTGAATGCTCGCTCCATGATTTTGGCTTTATCTGCATGGTGCACAATTTCATCAATTTCCCGGTCGGTAATTTCAACACCTTCATACAAACCATACTGGAGAACTATTTCCTTTGGTAATCCAAATCTGAATTCACCGTCGATAAATATGGAACAACGTTTCCTATTTTTTTTCTGAGGTTCGATCTTGCTTATCTTCATGCTTGGATCTCTGTGCAGGGTTCATCTCTTCGCGTATTTTCTGTTCGATTTTCTGGGCGATGTCGCTGTCTGTTTTTAATAACTCGATAACTGCATCACGTCCTTGGCCGATTCGTTCATCGCCGTAAGAATACCAGGAACCTGCTTTCTGGATAATTTTCAGATCCACGCCGATATCGACTAATTCTCCATATTTGGATATTCCTTCTCCGTAAATAATATCGAACTCCACTTTCTTAAAAGGTGGTGCGAGTTTGTTCTTTACCACTCGAACCCTTGTTCTTGAACCGATCATTGTATCGCCTTTCTTTATCGTGGCGATCCGTCTAATATCACATCGGACTGACGAATGAAACTTTAAAGCCATGCCTCCAGGTGTTGTTTCGGGTGAACCATATATAACCCCGATTTTGTAGCGTATTTGGTTAATGAAAACTGCGCAGGTATTTGATTTGCTGATGACGCCAGTCAGTTTTCTCAGTGCTTGAGACATGAGACGGGCAATCAAGCCGACTTGTAGTTCACCCATTTCTCCGGCAATCTCCGCCTTCGGTACTAAGGCGGCAACTGAATCAAGCACGACAATATCAACACCGCCAGAACGGGTTAGGATTTCGGTAATTTCTAAAGCCTGTTCAGCAGTATCTGGTTGGGAAATGAGCAGGTCAGTTAGATTGATCCCAAGATTTTGAGCATAAGTTGGGTCAAAAGCGTGTTCGACATCAATGAAGATCGCGGTGCCACCAGCTTTTTGAGCTTGAGCAATAGCCTCTAAGGCAAGCGTGGTCTTACCACCTGCTTCTGGGCCAAATATCTCTACAACCCGACCACGTGGGAATCCACCAACACCCAGGGCAAAATCAAGACCGATTGAGCCAGTTGGAATCACTTCGACATCTACTCTTGCTCCTTTGTCGCCAAGGCGCATAATGGATCCTTTACCGAATTGTTTTTCAATTTGACTGATTGCTACATTCAAGACTTTTTGTTTATCGTCTTTTGCCATATTCCTCCTTGCCTATATCATAATTAAAATCGTCACCAAGTCAAGGGGAAGTAGGGTTATGATGTTTTATTACTTTTCCCTCCACTGCAAATATTACCTCTTCACAAATATTTGTGGATAAATCAGCAATACGTTCTAAATTTTTTGTAATATTAAGTAAATGGAAAGAACGTTCAATAGTGGTTGCGTCTGAAATCATATAAGTGATTAGTTCTCTTAAAATCTGATCTCGCAAGGCATCTACAACACTATCTCTTTCACAAATACCCTTAGCCAATCCGGGGTTTTCATTTATAAAAGAATTTATACTGTCATTTAACATTTTAATTACTTCCTCTGCCATCCTTGGTATATCTATTAAGGGTTTAACCAAAGGTGTTTCTATTAAATACAATGCGCTCTGCGAAATATTTACTGCATGATCTGCAATTCTCTCCAGGTCATTATTCATTTTTAATATCATTAATATTGTCCTTAGATCTATTGCTCTGGGTTGAAACTTAACAATGAGTGTTATACATATTTCATCTAATTCTATTTCAAAATCGTTTGCATTAGGTTCATCTTTTTCTATTATGCCAGTGAGTAATTCCACGTTTTTTTCTACTAATCCTTTAATACTTTTCTCGACCATACTCACAACAAGACAAGTGTAATCGACAAGCCTCTTTTTAAGCTCGTTTATTTTTTCCTCTAACAATCAATACCTCCTTATCCAAAACGTCCGGTTATATAATTTTCTGTTAGCTTTTCTTTTGGGGCAGTAAAAAGCTTTGTTGTTTCGCCAAACTCGACCAACTTACCCAGGTAGAGAAACCCCGTGTAATCTGAAATTCTTGCTGCCTGCTGCAAGTTATGAGTGACAATAATAATTGTATATCTTTGTTTAAGGTTAATCATTAAATCTTCTATTTTTGCTGTGGAGATAGGATCCAGGGCAGAACACGGTTCATCAAACAGGATGACTTCAGGCTCAATTGCTAAAGCGCGGGCAATACAGAGTCTTTGTTGCTGTCCACCGGAAAGAGAAAATGCTGAATCATGTAAACGGTTTTTCACCTCATCCCATAAAGCAGCTGATTTTATAGCAGAAACAACTCTTTTTTCAATTTCTCTTTTATTTTTTATACCGTGTAGTCTTAACCCAAATGCGAGATTTTCAATGATTGATTTGGGAAATGGATTCGGTTTTTGAAAAACCATCCCAACTTTCTTTCTAAGTTCATACGGTTCATAATTGGGATCATAAATATTAATATCATCCAAAATAATTTTACCTGTTATTCGTGCTGAAGGTATAATGTCATTCATCCTGTTTAAGCAGCGAATAAAGGTAGATTTACCACAACCAGAGGGTCCGATGATTGCGGTAATACTATTACATTTTATATTAAATGTAACATCTTTTAAAACATGATTTTTACCGAAAGAGACATTTAATTTTTCAATTTTAAGACGCGTGTTATTTTTATCGCATTTAGACGTAGTGTCTAATAACGCAGGTATTATTTTTGGAGGATTGATATTTGCTACTTTTACCATAATTTTTTCTTCCTTGCTCTTGTTCTTATTATGATTGCAATAAGATCCAGTCCTAAGACTAAAAGGAGAAGGACTAAAGCACTACCATAGGCAATTGGAATCTGTTCCTTAGGATGTGTACCTTCTGTCACTAATGCATAAATATGGTATGGAAGTGCTTGAACTTCAGAAAGAATCGATTTGGGCAGTTTCCTGGAAAAGAAGGTTACTGCAGTAAAAAGTATTGGTGCGGTCTCTCCTGCTGCCCTGCCTATCCCTAATATTGTTCCTGTGAGAATGCCCGGAAGTGCCGCTGGTAAGATAATACCTCTAACCATTTGCCATTTTGTAGCACCAACACCATAACCTGCTTCACGAAATGAATCGGGTATAGATTTTAACGCTTCTACTGTTGTGCTAATAATGACCGGCAGAATCATAATTGCCAGGGTCAGTGAACCGGATAAAAGGGATACTCCAAATCCGAAAAACTTAACAAATATTGCCAAACCAAAAAGACCGAATACAATAGAAGGTACACCCGCAAGATTGTTTATACCCATTTTTATTATTCTCACCAATGTGTTGGCACCGGTATATTCATTTAAATATATCGCCGTAAGAATACCAAGCGGCAGGGCGAAAATAACAGCTCCTAATGATAAGTAGAATGTGCCGAGGATTGCCGGTAATATGCCTCCTTTTGTCATTGCCTGTCTAGGCATGGCTGTTAAAAATTCGATATTTAAAACGCCTGCGCCGCGTACGGCTATAAAAATCACAATTATGAAAAGGAAAAATATAGTTACGATGAGTGAAAGAAATAGTATAGAAATACCAATTTTTTGAACTAATCTCCGGTGATTTGCATACGATTTTATATTTAAGGGTGTATTCAACGCCGGTGAAATTTCCATTGCCCGATTCTCCATGGCTATCTGGTTGCTGTAAATTTTTTATGGAATTGATAAGAGATTCGGTCGGCAATGAAATTGAAACATAAGGTCATTATGAATAATACAATAGCAATACCAAAGAGGGCATAATAATGCTCACTGCCCATTACAGTCTCTGCCATTTCAGAAGCAATTGTTGAAGTCATTGCCCGCACTGGTTTTAAAAACGAGAAGACTATTCTTGCAGAACCACCGGCAACCATCAAAATAGCCATTGTCTCTCCAATTGCCCGGCCAATCCCTAAGATTAAAGCCGTAGAAATACCTGAAGCTGCGGCCGGCAACGTAATCTTAGTCATTGTCTCCCATTTGGTAGCTCCAACAGCAAAAGCCGCTTCTTTATATTCCTTTGGGATTGAAGAAAGGGCATCTTCAACAATACTGGTCACTGTAGGTAAAACCATTATCCCCAGAATAATCGCTGCAGAAAATGCAGTAAGCCCAATAGGTAAATTGAATAGCTTCTGAACAATTGGGGCTATTAACAACACACCGAAAAGTCCATAGATAACTGAAGGGATACACGCAAGGAGTTCAACAATCGGCTTCATTATTTCCTTGAGCCAAAAAGGAGCAACTTCAGCTATATATAAGGCACTGAGGATACCAAGAGGTGCAGCAAAAATTAATGCGCCGAGCGTGATGATAAGTGAACCGTAGATCATGGGAAGGATTCCAAATTCAGCATATTCGTGTGTTGGATACCAATGTGTGCCAAATAAAAATTCTCCAATACCTACATACTTTAATATGGGTAGCCCCTGAGTAAATAGAACGATAACAATACCGCCAAGAAAGAGAAGCGAACTCAAGGCGCAGAATAGTAGTATTGATTTGATTATTAATTCTTTTAGTTTTCTACTCATGTTCAGTCAATCTTCTTCCTTTTAATTAAGTAACAGTTTAGTTTTTCAAAACCTGTCCTGGTCCTGAATTAAGTTCAGGACAGGTCAAGATTGTAGTGGTCGGATTCATCCGACATTAATAAAAATGTGCAATAAATTGCACCGCTACAATTATTAATTGTACAACCATCTGAATATTGACATCTGTACTTTTTAATTTGTTCAAAGATAAACCCCGTAGGACATTTGCTGTCCAACGGGGTAAAGCCTTCTCCACGGTTCAAATTAGATACAAAAGCTTTTTGCTTTAGCAATAGCTGTTCTATTTTATACATATCACCGCGGAGAAGACTTTACCATTATCTCTATTTATTTAACTGGCACAAAACCAGCTTCTTGAACGATTTTCTGTCCTTGTTCTGACATGATAAAATCGATAAAATCCTTGGCTAAACCATCTGGTGAACCATTCGTATACATGAAAAGTGGACGGGCAAGTGGATAAGTTTCATTCCTTACAGTCTCTTCTGAAGGTGTTATACCATCAACCTTTAATGCCTTGACCTCGTCACTCAAATAACCAAGTCCAACATAACCAATTGCACCAGGTGTTTGGGCAACAATTCTGGCAACCTCAAGATTTGATATAAGCATAAGTGCACCATCAGTCACTTTTGCTTTATTTAATGCCAGTTTGTTAAAGGTCTCAAATGTTCCTGATGCTGCATCTCGCGAAATCACGACAATTGTCCCAGAACCTCTGCCAATTTTATCCCAACGGGTAACTTCACCAGTGTAGATTTTTTTCAGATCCTCTTTTGATATCTCATTTAAGGGATTATCAGGATGAACAATAACCGCAATGCCATCACGGGCAATGATATTGGCAACAGGATTCACGCCTTTTTCTCTTGCTTTTTTGATTTCTTTTGTCTTCATGGGTCTTGAGGCATCTGCAATATCTGTTGCTCCATCAATAAGTGCTGCAATTCCTGTTCCTGAACCTCCCCCACGGATTGTAATGTCCGCTTCAGGGTTATTATCCATATAAACCTCTGCAGCATACTGTGCTATTGGAAGCACAGTTGTTGAACCCTGGATTGTCAGTTTCTGGGCAAAAAGCCCAACTGATAATACCAAAGCAAGAAAAGATAGTTTTTTCATTATTTCTCCTTTTGAATCTTTATTAAAATAAAGATTCAATGATTGCAATGTTTTTTTTAGATTACAATGACAATTTTTCATTTTTATATTAATCGTTGTAATCGTTTAATGATCGCTGTAATCAAAAATATGTTTTGAAAACATATTTTCAATATGAATACTTAAACTGGATCATTGCCTTATCCGAAGAATCGCTGTCGTCCTCATACGTCTTTATCTGATAATTAACCTGGGTTAAAAGAGTATTAGAGATTTTATAATTAAAACCTCCAATAATCCTATTATGTGCATCATCATCAGTATCAACATCTTTGTCAAAGTAATCATACCTGCCAAGAATACTGAAATTTTTATTAATGGCAATTTCTCCAAGCCCTGTATAACCCATTCCTTTTATTTCGTCGTCTTCTGTTCCAAGATATTCTGCGATCAGTGTTACTGGTCCGTATTTCAATTGCAAGAGTCCTGCATATCTGTTTTGATCGACCTGTGTTACTATTGTATCACCCGCTGGCTGATCTGCATACCAGTAAGAACCTTTGAACATAACTCCTGGTATAGGGATCATTGCCAAATTTGCGCATAGAGCTTTATTCGTATTATTTTCTGTATAAGAATAACCATTTCCATTAAAGACCTGAACAGCAAATTCACCATATCCACCTGGCAATAGTCCATAAAAACCAACACCTAAATCCGCACTGTTTGTCTTCTTTTCAACCTCTTCTAAATTCTTCTCGATTACTGGATATTTCCAGATATCCATCATTCCAAAATAGACCTTTTGCAAACCAATAATTAGTTTTGCATCAGGTATGTATTCACCTATATAGGGAAGTTTCCAGTCTGCCTGGGCATACTTTAATCTGACACGCCAGTCTGATTTATTTGTCGCACTACTTTTCTGAGCAATGTCTATGGTTCCTTTAAAAGAAACCGGTTTGGTCTTTGTTTTCCAGCGGATATAGCCTCTTTTGATTGCGAATTCGTGTTCATTCTCATCAACCTCGGGTGTGGTAGGATTTTCATAAGTATACCGACACCAGAAATAGCCGTATATTGGTGCATCTGCATAACTAAAAACAGCGCACCCTAATAATAGAACCAACAAAAGCTGTTTCATTAAGCCTCCTTTCTTATAATATAATAATACTATATGGTTAATGTATGATTAAGAAATTGTTAAAATATGGTTAACCCCGTTAGAAATTCAAACGGCAAATTTATGATCTATCTATAAATATTTGTGTTTTTTAAATCATTCAGGTTGTTTAAAAAGTCATTTTTCACTGGAGTAGAGCATTTATGCTCGCCCCGTTAAATAAAGGTATAGCAAAATGTTTTTGGTATAGTGAAATTAGTATTTAAACGGGGCTCGTGAAAAACGATGAAATTTCATTGCTTTTAACGGGGCTAAAGCCCCTACTCCACTAAATCAACAGCCTGATTAAATCATTTTTCTCGCAGTTATTGGGATTTCTAACGGGGTAAGATAATCGTAACTTTTGAGCCTTTATTGACTTTGCTCTCAATCTTTATCTCACCTTTATGTACCTGGACAATATGTTTTACAATAGCAAGGCCAAGTCCTGTCCCTCCCATTTTTCTTGAACGCGATTTATCCACTACATAGAATCTTTCAAAAATCCTGGATAAATGTTCTCCTGAAATACCTATACCAGTATCCTCGATTCCTATTTTTACAGATGAATTTATTTGATCTACTGTTATTGTAATACCACCTTTTTCAGTATATTTGAGGGCATTGTCAATTAGATTAATAAACATTTGTTCAAGCTTAAATGAATCTGCCCTGATTACAGGAAAATTATCTGCTATGTTGAGTTTGAAATATAGATTTTTTTCTGTTAATCTTTGATTGAACATTTTGAATATATTATTAACAAGCTTCTGTAAATTTACGTTTTCTAACTCCAGGTTTTCCTTCTCCTCAAGTTCTGAGAGCAATTGTAAATCCTGCACGATATTTATGAGTCGATCTGTATGTCTTTTGATGATATCAAGATAATGTTTCGTTTTTACATTTTTTTCTTGTTCCAGTGTTTCTACAAATCCTTTTATTGCAGTAAGTGGTGTTCTTAATTCATGTGATACATTCGCGACAAAATCTTTTTTCATCTTTGTTACCTGTAAAATTTCTGTAATATCATGTAAGGTTAGTACGATCTGCTCTGCAGAACTCAAAAAAGCAGCACTACATATATAATTTCTCTCATTTATTTCTATTTCTTCATTTGCTACAGTATTTTCCCTGCCAATATTTCCTATCAATTTGCCAAGTTTAAGTGACCTTATTAATTCCCAGTAGAATTTACCTTTGACTGCTGTATTGTTCACGATTTTTCCAAAGCTGTTATTACTCAATAAAATTTTACCCTTTTTATCCAGGACCACAATACCCTCCTGAATCGAAGCGATGATTATATTTAAAGCCTCTTTTTCCAGTGATAACTCAGTAACGAGTTTTTTAATCTGGGTAACCATATAATTAAAACTCTCAGCAAGTTCTCCCAACTCATCTTTGCGTTTTGAAAGTATCATTACATCAAAATCTCCAGCAGCAACGCGATGCGATGCATTAACTAATTCGCCAATAGGTTTTGATAAACTTTTAGAAAAAATTGCCGCTACAAAAAGGGATACAGCTATTATTATAATTGCAATTTGAAGAATTTTTGTCTTTAAATTGTTGAGTAAACCATTTATCTCGCTCAAGAATAAACTTACCCTCAAAACACCTAATACCGCATCTTCTTCATTGATTGGTATGGCGACATACAACATTTCTTCTTTTATAGTTCGGCTAAACCGTATCGACTTCCCTGTTTTCCCTTCTAATGCCTGGATTATTTCTAATCTCGTACTATGATTCTCCATAGCTTTGGGGTCTTTTTCAGAATCTGCTAAGACCATTCCGTCCGGGGCGATTATTGTAATTCTTGTACCTATTTCTGCGCCCAGTTCTTTTACAAGAGTATCTAATTTGTCGAATTGATTTTCTCTTACCAGAGGTGTTACTTTTAATTTTAAGGTAGTGGCAAGATTTTTTAAATCATTAGTCAGGGTTTGAATGTAGTGATCTTTTATTGTTGCAAAGGTAAAAACCAAAATCAAAACAGAGAGTAAAAGAGTTATTAAAAGATAGCCACTAAATATTTTGAAAAAGACAGACCTTTTCATTCTTCTACTTTATATCCTATCCCTCTCACATTTTTAATGAATTTGCCAGCCTTACCCAATTTTTCCCGTAAATGTTTAATATGAACATCTATTGTTCTATCAATGACAATTTTATTTTCACCCCAGAGAGAATTCAATATTTGTCCTCTTGAAAACACCCACCCTTTTCTTTCGGATAACGTTTTTAGGATTTTAAATTCGGTTGATGTTAAATCTATTCTTTCTCCATTAACCTTGACTTCGAATTTTTGTAAATCTATTACAAGAATTTCACCTATTTCAATCTTCTTTACCTCTTGTTTTTGCTCTTTTCTTCGTAAAACTGCCTTTACCCGTGCAACAAGTTCCCTTGTAGAAAATGGTTTGGTAACATAATCATCTGCACCCAGTTCCAGTCCTAAAACCTTGTCTGTTTCATGACCTTTTGCCGTAAGCATAATAATCGGGAGAGATGAAAATTTATCTTTCATTTTTAAATATTTACAAATATCAAAACCATCTGCATCGGGCAGCATTAAATCAAGAATCAAAAGGTCTGGGATGTGGTAATTTAGAAATTTTAAAAAACTACCGGCATCTGAAAACCCCTTAACTACAAAATTCGCTTTTTTAAGGTGAATAGATACCAGTTCTAAAATATCCGGTTCATCATCAACAATTGCTATTAGTTTTCCCATAAACATTCTCTTAGATTAGCTTATATTATGAATAAATACGTGCAAGTCAAGGGGAAGCGGATAATTAGTCTCGTAATTGTTCAATTTTCAGTGGAGAAGCGTAGTTGCGACATTTATGGCGTCTATTTATGTGGCATATCGAGACTTTCTGCACGATGAATCGTGCGACTACAATGTTCCACCAAGTTTTGAACAATTACTTAGCCTCTTGACACCTTATTAACACTTGTTATAATACTTATATGAAGAACATAGTATATATAGTTCTATCAGTAATTTTGGTCGTGAATTGTAGTGAAATGGAGACCAAGTGGGAAGTAAAATTCGAACCAGCAGGTCCAGGTAATTATCGAATCAATGGGATTTCTTCTTCAAAGACATATACTACTCCAGACAACTACGACCACCGAGTCAAAGGAGTTCCTTGTTCAAGGACACATTCTTATGTTGTTACTGGGGCATTTTGGGAAGATAAGCAGGAATCAGTCTGCATTACTGCAAACTATGATGCTAATGGTGAACTCATCTGGCACACAGTCTATGAATCGCATGGCTTGAAATCTTCGAAAGGAAATGCTATCCGTACCATCACAGGTGAAATTGAAGAGGTTAAACATGACATTTATGTACTAGCACAAACCACTGACTTAAAAGGTATCAACGCCGTAGTCCTGATACAATATGACAGCCTTGGTAATATGCAATGGGACAAGGTTATTGAAAAATCCCGAGGAGAGATAACGAGTGTATTGCTGAACGACCACTTGAATAACCTCTATATAGCGGGCTGGACAAGTAATTCCGCAAATTCTACAGATATCTTCATTGCCAAATATCGACCTTCAGGAGAACTGGCTTGGTTGAACAAATATCATAACCCTCCTCTTGTTTTTAATACCTTAGTGTTTTGCTCTAGCAAGAATGACCAGTTTCTGGTTGCCGGTCATCTGAGACATAACAAGGATTTCTTTTTCATGAAATATGATAGCCTTGGGAAACTTGTGCATCTGACAAAGTGCGAAACTTCTATGCAGGAGATTTCATTGGCAGATGCACAACTTGATGAACATGGTAATGTTTATCTTCTGGGCACAACCCACAACAATAAAACTGGCAAGGATTACGTAACTGTAGTCTATGATAAAAACGACAGTCTCCTATTTGAGAAATGCTTTGATGGACCAACGCATCATGACGATGTCGCCAATGCCTTGATTGTGGAGGATTCGTACGCGGGGTCATTGTATGTCTATGCTATCGGCAGCAGTGAGAACGAAAATGGCGTGAGTGAAGTGCTTACCGTGAAATATGATCTAACCGGCAACGAAATATGGACAAAAGCATTCAAGGGGAGAAAAAACGAATCAGCAAAACCCTATCTGCACGGTCCCAGAATAATCTATTCTCCAACACAGCACGGCGTCAATAATTTCTACATAACCGGATATGTGGGCGATGATGCATTGGTTTTGAAACACAATACTAAAGGATTTATTTCCTGGTTTACAAGATACGCAAAGGTTGGCACAGTATGCAAGCCAACCGCATTCAGAAGTTTCTGCGTTGGTATAGAAAGCGTGTCAGATAAGGGGTCTGATGCATACTTAATAAAATTCGGAAAAACTGAACAGCTCGGCATTATCCGCTGGGATTAACTTCTCACTACGCCATTATGCCAATTGGCGAATTACCGTAGTGCGAGAATGTGCTAATGAATTGTTTCTCGTATCAATTTTGTACTACGGCAGGATTTTCTTTTGATCGTAAATACTGCATGCATTTGTTTGGCTACAGCCCTTGCTTTTGATCGGTTGTCACAAATGATTTCTATTAAACATTCGCCTTTTTTTACATAATCACCGATTTTTTGGTTGACTTTAAATCCACATGATGGGTCGATTTTGTCTTCCTTTTTAAGTCTACCCCCACCCAATTGTACGAGCAACATGCCGATATCAAAAGTATCAATATGATGTATATACCCTGTTTGTTGTGCTTTGATTTTAATTCTATTTTTTGCTACTGGTAAACGTGAATAATCATCAATGATACGAACATCACCACCCTGATAATGAATAATCTCTTTAAATTTATTTAAGGCTTCACGGTTTGCTATCTTTTTCTCAAGGAGGTTTTTCCCGCCTTTAATTTTAGCGAGCTTAAGCATTGCCTTGCCAAGCTCGAACGTGACTTCCATCAAATCCTTTGGACCACTGCCCTTTAGCGCCTCGATCGTTTCAATAATCTCTAAAGAATTGCCTATATAGTTACCTAATGGATTATTCATATCAGTTAGGATGGCGATGACTTTAACTTGGAATCCCCCGTTGCTTGCGGCGTGGGATGAGATATAATACTCCCTCTCCCTTGAGGGAGAGGGTAGGGGTGAGGGTGAAATTGAAAGTAAGATACCCTGCCCCAAGGGGCAGGGAGCTTCATTCTTTTTGCAACGAGAGTCTCGTTGCACTCCAAAGCGTTTGCCGATTTGAATCATGGTCCGCGCAAGCTTTTTTGCTTTTTTATAATCAGTCATGAATGCGCCACTGCCAAATTTCACATCGAGCACCAGACCATCGAGATTTTCAGCAAGTTTCTTAGACATTATGCTTGCGGCAATGAGAGGGATTGAATCAACCGTTGCTGTTACATCGCGCAAGGCATATATTTTTTTGTCAGCGGGCGCAATTTCTCCGGTTTGTCCAATCATGGCAACGCCAAGTCTTTTTAACTGGCGCTTGAATGCTTTGAGCGTTAGATTAGTACGAAACCCGGGGATTGATTCTAATTTGTCTAAAGTACCACCTGTATGACCCAGACCGCGACCCGAAATCATGGGCATACAGATACCACATGATGCCATCAAAGGTGCCAGAATAAGTGATACCTTATCACCGACCCCGCCCGTAGAATGCTTGTCGATCTTTGGCTTTTTAATTTCTGAAAGGTTGAGCATCTTTCCAGTGTGCATCATGGCTTGCATCAAATCAGTGGTTTCGTTAATATCCATACCCTGAAAATATACCGCCATTAAAAAGGCAGCCAGTTGATAGTCAGGGATATTGTGTTTTGTGTATTCAGAAATCAGATACTTTATTTCGTGTTCATTTAATTTTTTACCATCACGTTTTTTACGAATAATATCAAGGACGCTAAATTCCATTACACCCCATAGCTTCGCGCAATCGCTTGCACGATGCGCATTTACCGCACATTTCTTTTTTGCCAAGATAGCACGAGTAAACATATTGGACAGGCGCCTTGTATTTTAGTCCGAGTTTGTAGATTTGTTTCTTTGTATATTCAAGAACAAAGCTCCTCACCTTAACCTTGGTAAGTGTGCTGAACATTAGGGCGTGGTTTATTGCTGCCATGAATTGTGGTCTGTTGTCCGGGAATTCTTCGGCTTCTTCGCGGTTAAACCCTGTAATAATGAACTCGGCGCCTAAATATTCTGCATAACACGCCGCAATATTTATGAAAAGACCATTTCTGTTTGGAATCCAAACGTTCTTTAAGTTGCTAAATTTCCTAATCCTGACATTTTTGGACTGAAGCATAAGGAGTTTCTTGAATTCTTTGAAAAAAGGTATTTTGATAACCTTGTGTTTGATTTGTAATGCCTTACATATCTTTCTGGATGCGGAAATTTCCATTTTTGCAGCCCGTTGGCCATAATCAAATGTTAGCGCAAATAGCGGTCTTGTTTTCTTCTTGGCTATTGTCGCGCTGACTAAGGAGTCAAGACCGCCGGATAGGAGGATGATGCTCTTCAATTGGCGAGATTGCTTCGTCATTTCATTCCTCGCAATGACAAGGAGAGAGGGGTTCCTCGCAATGACAAGGAGAGATGAGTATTTTCGAATGACGCAAGGAGTAGGGGCTTTAGCCCCGTCGTATATCGAAGCTTTGAAGATGTGAGGCTCAGAACCTCTGAACTTCTCAACTTCGAGATTGCTTTGGGGCTGCGTGTCTTGCAATGACAAGAATGGTGGGTATTCTTTGCCCGACCGATGAGTGTGTCATTGCGAGCCTGAACGAAGTTAAGGCGTGGCAATCTAATCTTCATAATATGTGACGGTATTGTTACGTCCTTCCCACACCGTGACCGCTTTCATCATATTAATTTTTTTCTTCATTTCATTAAAAACATACATCGCGACATATTCTGCGGTGGCATTACGTTCTTTGAAATATTTAAGCTCATTCAAGTTTTTGTGGTCGAGTTCAGAAAGTATTTCATCAAGCGCGGTTTTCACACGTCTGAAGTCAATAGCCATCCCTATATTATCCAGCTTATCCACTTTTAATATTACTCTTACCTGATAAGTATGGCCGTGTATACCAGCACAATCACCAGGATATCCTTTTACCTGGTGTGCTGCTGAAAATATTCCTTCAACTGAAAGATCAAACATTATCTCCCCCTAATATAAAACACCTCCACCCACTGAAACAATACTGAAATGATATTCAGCACAAGGTTCAGGGCAAGCTTTTTCCTCCCCCTTCCAGGGGGAGGAAGACAGTTTGCAGTCTTTTCCTTGTGGGAAAGCCCTTCTGGGCTTGATATTCGCGGGCAGCCCGCGCCGCTTCGCAAGGCGAGGCCGGGCAAGCCCGCTCCCACTATGCAAATGCCTAAAACACCTAAACCCCGTTAGATGTGTACTATCTAAATGGGGTAAACACCTAAACACTAAATTGATTACCCAAACGATTTTTCAGTATCTCCCGGGCTTTTTCAAAGAAATCAAGAACGATTTTTTCCTGGTGATCCGGGTATGTCCACGCTAAGGGTCTGAATCCCTTATTCTTGTAAATGAGCGTGACTTCTGCGTAAATACCTTTACCTATATAAATACGATGGGAAAAATCCTTAGTTGAAGCAAGGACTAAATTGCTCAAGGTTATGAGTCCGGGATCAATATTAACCTTCCTTCTTTTGTTTTCATTGACAAAGGAGCTTTCAATTCTATTGGTTCGGTGTTTCAAATCCGCGAGGACATCAGGATTTACCAAATCATCAAAGACACACCACTGTCGCAAGAGCTTATCGCCCATTTCCTTATTGTAGTATGTTGTGTGCGTAAACGGGATGATTTCAGATTTCATGGATATATTCCCGAAGTCTTTAGTTAATGCATCTAACACGTTCCTCACTCGAAAATCGTTAACAAAAATCAATCCAGTCATAACCAGGACTTTCTGGGTCGGTTTAATCTCTGCCATCACAGACCTTTACGCACACGCCACATATATACTGACCAATACCTCTGATCTTGGAGAATTCCTTTAATTGTTCCAGGCAGCGAGTTAGGTCAACACCGTCTTTAGAAATAGCCTGACCTGGACATGCCTCAATACATTTGATACATTCACCACAACTTTGTTCCACTTTTTGGTCAGGCTCAAATGATAAGTCGGTCAGGAGTGAGCAATACCGAACCCTGGCTCCATATTTTGGATGGATGAGTAAGCCACTTCTGCCGATAAAGCCAAGACCAGCTGCTTTTGCCAATGATTTATGAGAAATATGGCCTTTTTGCATCTGCCAATCAACTGTCTGAGATGCTGGAATGGCAATTGCCTTTGCGCCTTTTTCTTCGATAAAACGCACAAGGTGATAGGCAGTTTGGTCTAATATCCAGTTCACCGTCTTGTAATGATGTTTATAAATGAGTGTTGGCCGGTCTTTTATCGTCTGTAAAACCGATTCTGATAATGGGTAGCCAAAAACAATTGCCCTTGGCAACTCAGCTTTGATTTCTAATAATTCAACATCTTCTGGCACTTTGCCAAAACCAATGATTTTGACATTATAGTTCAGAAGGAATGAGCAGACTTCTTTTTTGATTGATGTCATATAAGGAACGATTCATCAGGTTTGTCTTTTACTGTCTCGTCATTTGTTTCTTCATCCTCAGTAGTTTCTTGCTCTGCTCCCTCAGTGCTCGGTTCAGGTTCTTGTTCATTGCCAGAAGGTTTAGTACCAGTGTGTTCCATGGTTGCAATTGCTTCACCAAAATCTTCTTCCCGGGGTAGATCACCCAGTTCTTTTATGCCAAAATATCTTAAGAATTCTTTGGTCGTGCCATACCTAATTGGTCTACCAGGAACCGGCAGTCTGCCGCATGTTTTAACCAGATTTTTCTGCAGGAGAACGTCTAATATCCAGGTTGAATCAACACCCCTTACTTTTTCGATTTCTGGTCTGGTAATAGGTTGGTGGTATGCTATTATTGCAAGGGTTTCCAGTCCAGCTTTTGAAAGCCTGCTCTTGCGGTCGTGGAGTGCACCGACCCATAGAGCAAATTCTGGTAGGGTGTATATCTGATAGCCTCCAGCGATTTCCTTTATTTCAAAAGCTCGTTGTGACTCGTGATATTCTTGATTCAGTTCTTTAACACAGCTGACAATCTCATCTTTTTGTAAATTGGCTATTTCAATGATCTTTTGCAATGTCAAAGGAGCATCAGTTGCTATTAATAGTGCTTCTATAGTGCGTTTCATATTAGATCTGTCCATTTATTTCTCCTTGGTGGCATATAGCGAAATCAATTTATTTACAATCTTATCCCAATTGAACCTATCGTCAATGCTTTTCTTAGCCCTCTTCCCCATTTCTTCACGTAGTTTTTTATCAATTGCCAGTCTTCGTATTGCCCTGGCAAGTGCCGGGACGTCGCCGGGCGGGACAAGAATGCCGTTCACACCATCTTCAACAACATCGGTAATGCCCCCAGCCTTCGAGGCAATAACTGGTTTATAGCAACTCATCGCCTCGATCAAGACTACACCAAGACCTTCAATATCGCCTTGTTTATCATATACTGCCGGCAGCACAAAAAAGCCGCATTTTTCATAGTGCCGCAACTTTTCATCAACTGAAATCCAGCCGGTAAAATAAACCCGGGAGCGTAGATCAAGACGGTCAACAAGGTTTTCCAGTTCAGGTCGCTCTGCTCCATCGCCGATGATCACTAATTTATGGGGTATTTCATTTCTTAGCTCAGCCATGGCCTGTATCAAATACTTGATCCCTTTGCGCTCCACCAGCCGGCCAACAAAAAGAATTTCATTTTCATCGCTGATGCTCGATACTCTTTCCGGAACTGCAGCGCTGAACGGTATGACTTCAATTTCACTTTTTATATAACTTCCTAATTCAGTTCTTGTATGGGTAGATATCGCAGTAATCGTATCAGACTTATTCAGCAAAATCGAAAGACACTTTGTCAGCCACTTGAATTTTTTCGTGAACCAGCGTATTTCGCGTCCATAAAAAGTAGAGAATAAGCGGGTTTTACCGGCAATGCGGGCGAATACTCCAAAAATGATATGAGGAAATGGCCAGTGAACGTGAACGATATCATATTTTTCTCTTTTGACTAATTGGACAATTGCCCAGGTACCAGCTATCATATAGAAAAATATCAGCAGTAGGTTTAAGGGGTTGCGGCTTACCCGGTCGACAACGGTTTCGTCATGCGTGAGTTTTTCCAGATTTTTGAAGAAATAACGGAAACGATGAACTTTAACCCGGTCAAGGATCTGATCACGCAAACCTTTGTATGATGAAGTAAATACTTCGACATCGATTTTTTTGTCACGAAGCCGGAGTATTAGCTCGGTAAGCCAGGGGGTTATTACATCCCCTTCATAACGTTTGTAAGCAGTAGTAACAAATAATACCTTCATTTCTTAAATTTCCACTTGATCAAGCTCCAGATTGCCTGAATGCCGTCTTTCACACCTATTTTCTTACCTTTTTTGCGTCCGGTGTAGCTAATCGGTATTTCGACAATTTTCTCTCTTCTTTTCAGGATTTTGCAGGTTATTTCGGGTTCGATCTCAAAATGCGATGAGATTAGGTGTAGATCCCTTAGGAGATCAGTTTTTATGACCTTATAACATGTCTCCATGTCTGATATATGGCTGCCAAATAAAACATTAGTCAAAAAGGTTAAGAACCGATTCGCAAAATAACTTGATTTTAAGAAGCTACCTTTTCCTAAAATTCTTGAACCATACACAACATTTGTTCTTTTTTCTTTAATAGGTTTAATCAGCTGTGGATACTGTTTAGGTGAATACTCTAAATCAGCATCCTGAATAATAACTATATCTCCAGAGGCAATTTGCAAACCACTTCGGATGGCGGCTCCTTTTCCTCTGTTTTTCTCGTGAAATATTGTTTTTATTCCTTTTCGCCTTTTCAAAAAATCTCTGGTGCCGTCCACTGAAAAATCATCAACTACGACAATTTCGCGTGCTAAACCTACTTTTTCGACATCGGTTATTATCGTCTCTATATCGTTCTTCTCATTATATACAGGGATTATCACCGTAACCTCCATGCCCAGATTATATGGAAAAATCCCTCAATGTAAAGTATATTCATAAATCTGACATGTTGTAGTCCTGACAGGCATTTGCAGAGTAAACTCTGCCACTACAGAATGTGCGAAATATCACTGTCCCGCTATGCGGGATCTTCGATTTTCCTATAGTGTATGCTAATATGATAAATCCCGCAATTCAATTTATAGAATTACAATACGAAGCGGGATAAATAGGGCGGAGAGAGTAGATGGAGTGCAACGGCTTGCCGTTGCATGCAGTAGCAAGCTACTGCACTCCGTAGCAAAATCAAGGGATAAGGGATAAAGATGTGTCCAAGGTTTCTTAATTAAAAGTTGACATTTCGTGCTATATATCTATAATATCCCACGGCGCCATCGTCTAGCTTGGTTTAGGACGTCGCCCTCTCAAGGCGAAGATCACGGGTTCAAATCCCGTTGGCGCTATTTTTTGAAATCGTTTATTGACAAAATGAAGATTTTGCATATAATTTATGTTAATAAATTACTGATTCAAAGGAGGATTGGATGGCGAAAGAAGGTCAGATAGACAGTGTTGTGGGAAAAGGGACTGTTATAAATGGCGATATCAAAGTTGATGGTTCAACTAAAATTGACGGGAAGGTCAAAGGAAACCTTACAGTAAAAGATAGTCTCTTTGTTGGTAAAAGTTCCGTGATAAAAGGTGATATTTACTGCAAATCAGCAATCATTGGAGGTAAGATTCAAGGCAATATCCATATCCAAAACATTGTTGAATTCCAGAGTGGCGCGCAGATGTTTGGTGACATTATTTGCAAAGGCATAATCATCCATGCGGGCGTCTTTTTTGAAGGTACTTGCCAGATGTCTGAAAAAACAAAGGAAAAGCCGTAGATGATAATCAAGTTGTACGGAACAAGAGGTTCCATAGCAGTTGCTAATAAAGAAACTAAAAAATACGGCGGCAATACGACTTGTCTATATGTTGAATCGAATTCGGGTGATGTAATAGTAGTTGACGCGGGGACTGGTATCCGGCTATTAGGTGTTCATCTAATACAGGAGAAGAAGGGCAAGATAAATATGCTATTCACCCATTATCACTGGGATCATATTCAGGGCTTTCCCTTTTTTACACCGATATTTTTGCCTAGTTCAGTTATAGATATTTACGGTTCATCAAAAATGACAGATCCAAAAAAGGCTTTGTCGTATCAAATGACTCGACCGTACTTTCCCGCAGTATTGTCTGAATTACCTTCTAAAATCACATTCAAAACCTTAAAGAATAAATTAACTATCGGAGATATAGAAATTCAGACCATTATAAATAACCATCCAGATCAAGCCTTAGGCATCAGATTTACTGAAGGCAAGAACTCGTTTGCCTTTTTAACGGACAACGAGCTTTTTGACGAGAATGGCAATACTCCATACAAAAAATTCGTTGATTTCATAAAAGGTGTAAATTTCTTCATACATGACGCACAATACAAAGACGATATCTATAAAAAAAGATTGGGCTGGGGTCATTCAACGTACAGTCAAGTCATGAAGCTTGCTGAGGATGCTGGTGTAAGAAATGTTATGTTTACCCACCACGATCACGGCAGTATTGATAAATGCATAGATGGCATTGTGAAAGGGTACCGGGGTAAATATCCCAAATACAACATTCAAGCCGCCGCCGACGGTAAGACAATCATTTTAAAATAGAAACGTATAGTGAAACCCAAGGTTTTAGTTCTTCGAGCCGCTGGGACAAATTGTGATGTCGAAACAGCTTATGCCTTTAAGATCGCCGGTGCGGAAATTGAAAGCGTATATATAGATGAACTTGAACACCGACAACTAACCGATTACCAAATTATCGCTCTGTCTGGTGGGTTTACTTATGGTGATGATATTGCAGCCGGGAAAATCCTTGCCAATGAGATCAAATATAAATTCCGGGATAAGTTTCTTGAGTTTATTGAGCTGGATAATTTGATAATTGGAATCTGTAATGGCTTTCAAGTATTGGTGAAATGCGGGATTTTACCTGCTTTTGATGAAAGCTTTGAAGCACAATCAGTGAGCCTGATAAGTAATGATTCTGAACGCTTTGAGGATCGTTGGGTCCATCTGAAGGTCTACAGTAATAGGTCGATTTTCACTAAGGGAATGAAATCAATAATAACCCTTCCAGTAGCCCATGCTGAGGGCAAATTTGTTGTTAAGGATGACGACATTCTAAAACAAATCCAAGAACATATTGTTTTCCAGTATGTTGACAAAAAAGGTAATGAAGCCGGTTATCCATTCAACCCAAATGGTTCAATACTTGGTGTCGCTGGCATAACTGATCAAACCGGTAGAATTCTTGGGTTGATGCCGCATCCAGAACGGCATATTTCGTTTTTGCAACACCCCAATCATACCCGGGAAAAACTCGATGAAACCGGTGATGGGCTGCGGATTTTTGAAAATGCAGTTAAGTACTTTGAGGTATAAACAAGTGTTTTTTAACAGAATTATTAATAGCTATCATTATGGTGAGTTCTCGACAAGCCCCGTTAAATAATAGAGATCGATTTATGATAGAAGCAAAAAAGCGGGTTTAATGAGATGATAGATTTACTCGGAGGTGTAATATCTTGTATTTAACAGGGCAAGCTATCTCGATTTTACTCGATACAGGTCGAACAATAATGATTTTATACTTCGAGCGACCATGAGTTTTACGAATGAGAGTCGAGAATCGAGCGTTAATAATTGTAGTTGTCCAATTTATTGGACAAAACCTGATAAATCCCGCAATCCTATTCATAACATCATAACACGAAGCGGGATAAATCACCTGTCTGCGTGCGATGCACAGGCAGGCCTGTCTACCTCAGGCAGAGGCGACTCGAACAATAATGATTTTATACTTCGAGCGACCATGAGCTTTACGAATGAGAGTCGATAAGTACCATTCTGTCATTGCCTGGCTTGACCAGGCAATCCAGAATACCTATTCCGGGATCATTCGGCTAAACCGTATGATGACGACTAAAAATTTTTTGGATTTGATCATTGGAATTTGTTTAAGATTTAGAATTTTGATTTTGGGATTTACCGAACGAAGTGAGGTGTCATTATGGATGGTTACTTAAAAGAACATCCGATTTTAGAATTCAAACGCGGCAAAAAAATTAAGTTCTTTTTCGAAGACCGGGAAATCGAGGGCTATGAAGGACTTCCTATAGCCGCCGCGTTACATGCAGCCGGTATTAAGGTGCTCAGTTTCTCAGAAAGGTATAATCGACCCCGAGGGTTCTTTTGTGCAGTTGGCAAATGCTCTTCTTGTTTAATGGAGGTTGATGGTCATTCCAATGTAATGGTTTGCATGGAATTACTAAAACCAGGTATGAAAGTGCGTCGGCAAAAAGGAAAAAGTCAGAAACAATGAATTCAAGCGCCAAGAACCAAGACCCAAGACCCAAAAATAACATTCAAAACTTCTCATCTTCAGAATTTCCTAACTTCGATATTTGTATTATCGGCGGCGGTCCTGCAGGTCTTGAAGCCGGGATCATTGCACGTAGGCTCGGAGCCAAGGTTATGATAATCGATGATAACCCAGTGCTCGGTGGACAATTAATCAAGCAGACGCACAAGTTTTTCGGCTCTAAAGCGCATTATTGCGGTGTAAGAGGCGTTGATATAGCAGGTATTCTCAGCAAAGAGATTAAGGATTTAGGTTTTGACGTTCTCCACAATGCAACTGTAGTTGGGTATTATGATGATGATATCATCGGTGTGCTGCAACATGATAAATTGTTGTCAGTAAAGGCAAGGGCGTACATTTTTGCAACCGGGGCTAGTGAAAACATGCTCGCCTTTGACAACGCAGATTTACCTGGTGTTTATGGCGCTGGTGCTGTACAGACCATGATGAATGTCTATGGTGTTGTGCCCGGGAAAAGAGCGGTGGTAATCGGGTCTGGTAATATCGGCTTGATTGTTCCTTATCAGTTGCTGCAGGCTGGTGTTGAGGTGGCGGCAATTATAGAAATCATGGATAAAGTCGGTGGTTATTATGTTCACGCGGCAAAGCTAAAAAGAGCCGGTGTACCGATTATCCTCAAACACACAATTATCCAAGCCCAGGGTAGAGATTGTGTTGAAGCTGCACTTATCAGCAAGGTCGACGGAAAATATAAGTGCCTGCCCGGTACAGAAAAAACAATTGAGTGCGACATGATTCTGATTGCGATCGGTCTTTCGCCACTCTGCGAATTGCTCTACCAGGCAGGATGTCGTATAGATTATATCCCTGAGCTTGGCGGTCATGTACCCCTTCACAATGAAGACATGATGACTACCCAGAAAAACATCTTTGTGTGCGGTGATCTGGCGTGTATTGAGGAAGCGTCTACGGCTATGCTCGAAGGCAAGATTGCCGGAGCCAAGGCGCATGAAGTTATATACGGCGAGACCAAGCAGGGTAAAGAGATTGCCCAACAGGCAAAAAGAGAACTCGCGGTTATTCGGTCTTCTCCATTTGAACAAAGGATTACTTACGGTCTGAATAAGTTGAAGTAGCTGCAAATACGTCTTCAACAATTCAACAGGACTATTGTCATTACGAGTGTAGTCGAGAACCCTCAACATGATTATTGTTCCTCTCACCTTGTTCGAGACAGGCGAGCGAAGTTGAGAACTTCCGCAATATGGGTGATGGCCCTAGATAAAAATGTCATTGCGAAGGCGTAGCCTGAAGCAATCTCACCTCCTTTTGTCAATCAAGCGCGTGAGGGCATAGTATTTGTAGTGGTCGAGTTTACTCGACAAACATCCCTGCACGCTACGGTATTTGTGCAGAGCAAGCTCTGCCACTACATATGTTGGGGTAGGTCTTTACACGAGCGGGACTCTGTTTCATGTCATTGCGAATCCGCCGCGTCATATAGCGGACAAAGTCCCGCAATGCAAGGATCCTCGATTTTCATTTATTAGAAATATATAGTACGGAAAATCGGGATAGTCTCATTGACAGCCCAATTTTTCTCTATATAATACCATGTTATGAATGCAATAGAAGTCATAAAATCAGTTGCTGGTCTTGGCGGTCTCAGTTTGATTTTTGGTATTGTTCTGGCTGTTGCATTTAAGAAACTCGCGGTCAAAGTTAGTGAACAAGAGCAGAAACTGAGAGATGCTTTGCCAGGTACAAATTGCGGTGCCTGTGGTTTCCCGGGTTGTGATGCCTATGCCCATGCCTTAGCTGAAAATACTGGTGAGGTAGCGTCAAACCTCTGCACCGTCGGTGGTGCTGAAACAATTAGGAAAATCGGCGAAATCCTGGGCATTGAGGTTGAGGCAGCAGAACCAATGATGTGTGTATTACGATGCCGGGGCGGTAGGGAAAACGCAGTTGAAAAGTTTGAGTATATAGGGCCAGGTGATTGCCGAAGCAATTACATCCTCTTGGGCGGTAATAAAGCATGTGAGTGGGGGTGTTTGGGCGGTGGTCACTGTGAGACTGTTTGTCCATTTGACGCCATTACAATGGGGCCGAATCGTCTACCTATTATTGATCCACACAAATGCACGGCATGTGGTATTTGCGTAAAAGAGTGTCCGCGTCAGGTACTTGAGTTACTACCCCGCGTTCAATTGATATACTTGGCCTGTAAAACTCTGGATAAAGGTAAAGTGGTCAAAAATGTCTGCAAGGTTGGTTGTATTGGTTGTACCCTCTGTGTTAAGTCCTGTCCTTATGAAGGAGCAATACAAATGGATGGTAATCTTCCCAAGATGGACTATACCAAGTGTATATCATGTGGTATTTGTTATAATAAATGCCCTACCAAATCATTTGTTGACCGTGCTCCAGCGCGACCTTATGCGATTATTTCTTCAAAGTGCGATGGCTGTGGAGAATGCGTAAAAGTATGTTTGTTCAAGGCAATTGAGGGAAAACCAGGAAAACGCCACACCGTGATAAAAGATAAGTGCATAGGCTGTGGCAGGTGTTTTGAAGTTTGTCCGATAAAAGTTATTACCATGGCTGGCGCCTTGGGATATGTAGAAACAGCATAGTGTTAGAACATCAGGCTATCAGAGGATCAGGATGAAGTTATATTATGCCAACTCCACATTGGACAATGCTCAAGTTATCATCCTTGGTCTTGGTTATGATAGAACTTCATCATTTATCCCTGGTTCGCGATTTGGACCCGAGTTTATAAGATTATGTTCTAATAATATTGAGGAATATTCACCATATCAAGATAAGAGTCTTTGTAATGTGAACATATGTGATTGCGGGGAGGTAGAGTTTGACACAAAAGATTGGGTCTTAAAAGCGCGTACCGCAGTCAAAGAATACATAGATGAACAGAAATATCTCATTGCACTCGGCGGAGAGCATACGATTACCTTACCGATTACTCAAGTCCTAAAAGAGAAATATGAAAATTTTTCACTGGTTCATTTTGATGCTCACTGTGATCTACGCGATGAGTATCTTGAGCAGAAAATCTGCCACGCTACAGTGATGCGCCGGGTGAGCGATATTATTGGGCTTGATAATCTATACCAGTTTGGTATTCGTTCAGGAACCCAGGAGGAATTTAGTTTTGGCAAGAACCTGTACAAATTCGATCTTTTTAAACCTTTATCTTCAGTAATAAACAATATCAAAGAACCTATTTATCTATCAATAGATGTGGATGTTTTGGACCCGGGAGTATTACCGGCAGTTTCCACACCTGAACCAGGCGGGGTTTCATATCAGGAGTTTATTAAAGCACTGCTATTATTTAAAGACAAGAAAATACTTGGAGCTGATATTGTTGAATACAACCCTTTCGCTGCCTCACCATATGCGTCAGGCTCCACTGTCGCTGAGATACTGCGGGAGCTCATTCTGGTCGGAACTCCCTGATCCAGGTAAGTTTATAGTATTCGTAGTGGTCGAGTTCACTCGACAAACATCCTTGCACGCCACGGTATTTGTGCAGAGCAAGCTCTGCCACTACATGTGTTCTTGATTCGTTCCAGTATCCAACCCAAACCCTTTTTCCATACTCACAGTTATAGTCGCTCGATTCATCGAGCCAATCTAATGGAGCGTCTGATAAATCAGACAACTACAAAGATTAATCAAATTGTTACATCATATCATTGTAGTTGCTCGATTCATCGAGCCAATTTACGCGGAAAGCCCCTCAGACTAGCATAATTACTGTTTCTCTCACCTTGTTCGAGACAGGCGAGCGAAGTCGAGAACCACCCTTTGCATTTTTCGCCGCCCAATTCATCCCGCTTCGTATTGTAATTCTATAAATAGAATTGCGGGATTTATCGGGCCAATTTACGCGGAAGTATGTAGTCGCTCGATTCATCGAGCCAATCTAATGGAGCGTCTGATAAATCAGACAACTACAGCGCAGCGTATCTTCAGTGAAACGTGTCTCCAGCGTAGCGTGTCTTCAACAGAGTGTGTTCTCCATTTCTCCCATACTCCTTTTGTCGATCAAACGCGTGAGGGCATAGTATTTGTAGTGGTCGAGTTTACTCGACAAACATCCCTGCACGCTACGGTATTTGTGCAGAGCAAGCTCTGCCACTACATGTGTTCGGAATTCCTAATTACCAAATTACTCGGTTACACAACTATAAAAGGCTCGTATTGACACCGCCCATACCGTGCTTATAATTATCGTAAGGAGGAACAATGACACTAATAATATTGTTTTTAGCAGGTCAATCATTTTTTAACATTGAGAACAAGCAAGTATTCTATCCTGAACCAGTTAGAGCTGAATCAACGCACTCGTATGATGTACTGCACTATTTCATAGATCTGAACCTTCCAATGACTTCCCGCTATCTTGAAGGCGCGGTTACGATTTCAGCCCGGAGTAATCAGGATAATTTGACGATTCTTGACCTCCACCTTTTAGGCTTGAGTGTTGATTCTTTAAAAGTCGATGGAGTTACTGCATCTTACTCCCACAATTACGAGACTTTATATGTGAATCTGCCTCAAGTCTATAATCAGGGTGATTCCTTTGATATAATGGTGGGATATAGTGGCACGGCTTCGGGCAGCATGGGTTATCTCAGGTATACCAGCACCCACCCCATTTCATATACCCTGGGTTGTCCATTCTGCACAAGAAGATGGCTACCCTGTTATGACCGATTATGGGACAAGGCTGATTATGGTGTCGAGTTTTTTATAACTGTACCGGATTCCTATTATGTCTGCGCTACCGGAGAATTAATTGACGTAGATACTACGGCAGGTTATGCAACATTCAATTGGAAACATAATTATCCTATCGCTCCTTATCTTATTCACTTTGCTTCAAGCATCTTTACCACATATTCAGATTGGTATTATCCAGCGGCAGGAGATAGCATTGAGATTAAAAATCATTTCTGGCCTGAGGATATGATTTATGCCCCGACCGCGTTTCAATATACCACAGACATGATGTCTTATTATGATTCGCTTTATGGCGCTTATCCTTTTGAACGCTATGGTATGGTAATACTTCAGCCATTCTATTATGCGGGCATGGAACATCAAACCATGAGCTCGATATATCGTACAGGTTTTGTTGGTAATGATTATTACCTGATGGCGCATGAGATGTCGCATATGTGGTGGGGTGATATGGTAACGTGTTTTGGTTGGCAGAATGTCTGGCTGAACGAGGGTTTTGCAACATATTCTGATGCCCTGTACCGTGAACACCATGTTAATCATCAGCTTTTCATTAATACCATGATCTCCCGCCGCAATGCATACTTCAGCTCAGAAGCGTCGTTTCCACATCCGATCTATGACCCGCCGGCAAATCATATTTTTAATTGGGGTCATTCTTATTGCAAGGGTTCATGGCTCTGTCATATGATCAGATATTTGTGCGGTGATGATAATACCTGGTTAAACCTGCTTGCCACATACCGTGATTCATTCGCATATCAAGATGCCTCAAGCGATGATTTGAACCGGATAATGGACCAGGTACTCGGAGGAAATTATGATTGGTTCTTTAATGAATGGGTGTATGATCTTTACTATCCAATCTATGATATCGTGTGGGTAAAAATCTATGAATCGCCGAACTGGCGTTTGATTTTGGACATCACTCAAACTCAACCCATGGGCCCTTCGGTTTTTCATATGCCATTGCCAATCGGCGTAGATTTCTCAAGCGGTGATACAATATTAACGCTCGACATAAATCAATCCCCACAACACTTTGAGTATGTATTGCTACAAGAGCCAATGGACATTATCGTTGATCCAGAAACCTGGGTAATTCAAAAAAATACTGTGACCCAGGGTATTGCAGAATATGTTGCTCCCGGTATATTTATTGAGAACATCAACACGATCGGTCGGGCAATCGAGCTCAAGCTTACTCAACCCGGTTTAATTCGAATTTTTGATATTACAGGCAGAAAGGTCTATGAAACACATGCTCAGGAGGTTAAATATCAACCTTCAAGCGCGGGTATCTACCACGTAATAATCGGTGACAAGAAACAGCGAGTAGTCGTTGTAAAATAAGTCTGCTGTCATTGCGTAAGTATTTAATAATTGTAGTGGTCGAGTTTACTCGACAAATATCCTTCACGCTGCTTTTGCCCAACTGTAGTTGCCTCTGCCTGAGGCAGACAGGCCTGCCTGTGCGTCGCACGCAGACAGGTGATTTATCAGGCTGCATCAATCCGCCATCTTATGTCATTGTGAAGGCGAAGTCCGAAGCAATCTCCAAAAAAGAGATCGCTTCGTTCACACTCGCGATGACAGGAAAAAAATGTTACTGCGAGCGGAATCGAGAACCTTCAGCAGTAGTATAATATTGTTCTCTCCGTTGCTCCGATACTCCCTTTCACCGTTTCTCCCATTCTCCTGTTCTTGCCCGTTATCACGTTGACATATAGCCCTTTCTCGCTATAATATATAGTGTCTCAGCAACTAAATATCTTGGTCACCGGCGCCGCCGGCTTTATCGGCTGGAAAGTCTGCGAACTCCTCCTCACCAAACCAGAGCTAATTCCGAGTGACATAATGACCAATGACTCAATGACTGTTTCTGTTATTGGCATCGACAACCTCAACGACTACTACGACATCCGCCTCAAACAATGGCGTCTTGAGCAATTAAAGAAGTTAAATAGTCATTGCCAGGAACCTTCCTCTTCCGTCATTGCGAGGAATCCCGAGTTTGTCGAGGGAGACGAAGCAATCTCACCCAATCGATTCATGTTTCACAAACTCGACATCGAAGACTACGCATCTCTTAAGAAATTGTTCCAAAAATACTCTGTTCATTCAAAAAGTACCGCACAAAGTGCTCATAACCGCCCCGACACTTTGAATAAAAGTGTGGGGGCCAAAACCGCATCTTTGATGCCAGAACCGCCGTTTACGGCAGTGATCAATCTCGCTGCTCGTGCTGGTGTTCGCTACAGTTTGGAAAACCCGTTTGTATATTATACGACAAATGTCATCGGTACTTTAAACCTTCTCGAACTGTGTCGTGAATTTGGTGTGAAAAAATTCATCCTTGCATCTACTTCATCACTATATGCCGGACAGAAAATGCCTTTTAAAGAGGAGTTACCGGTGAATGAACCCATATCGCCTTACGCAGCATCAAAAAAGAGTGCTGAAGTTACCTGTTATACATATCACAATTTGTATGATATCGATGTGACGATTTTAAGGTATTTCACTGTGTATGGACCAGCATCCAGACCTGATATGAGTCCCTTGCGTTTCATATCCTGGGTATATCAGGAAAAACCTGTTATCATATATGGAGATGGTACCCAGTCACGAGATTTTACCTATGTCGATGACATCGCCCGCGGCACAATAATGGCATTAAAACCTTTGGGTTTTGATATAATAAACCTTGGCTGTGATCAACCCCATGAATTGCTCGAATTTCTTCACATGATTGAGGAGAAGCTGGGCAAGAAAGCAAAGATTGTCAATGAACCCATGCATCCTGCAGACATGAAAGCAACCTGGGCAGATATCACTAAAGCTAAGAAAATACTCGGCTGGCAGCCTTCAGTAAGATTGGAACAGGGGCTCGATACTGCGGTTGTTTGGTTCACAAAAAACCGTACCTGGCTTGCTGATATCAAGCTCTCTTGACTTTTTATTGAATGGAGGTTACTTAATATGAATCGTAGTGCAGTGTGTACATGCCCTATTTGCAAGGGTAATGACGTGATATTGATGGGAAAACCACAGATCTCTCCTCAAGGTGTCGATATAATAAACAAAGAATATCAGGTCGTAAAGTGTAAAACATGTAACTTCTATTATGTTTATCCGCAGATTTCACTTAGTGCTGAAGTCTGGGAGAAACTTTATGCGGTTGAGTATTTTAGTAATAAGACATCATGGTGGATAAGAAAAAGAGATAAGGACTTAAAACAGCGTTTTGACTGGCTTCAAAAATATTGCAGGCATAATATACAAAATTTCCTTGATGTTGGTTGTGGCGAGGGATATACACTCTTAGAAGCTCTTAAAAGAGGCTGGAAAACATACGGTATTGATATCTCGGATAATAGAGTAGCCGAAGCAAATAATGAACATGTCATCTTTCACAAAAGTGATATATCCCAGACTAACTTCCCAACAGACTTCTTCGATTGTATATATATGGATTCAGTGCTGGAACATCTAACAGATCCCTGCCGCCATCTACTTGAAATTAAACGAATACTCCGTAAAGGAGGAGTTTTGTATATTGGAGTACCGAATGAAGATTGTTTGTTCAACGAGGTCAAAAGGCTTCTCTTCATATTGATGGGTAAGCATAATTTCTCCGCTTACCTATATCCTTTCAAACGTCCGTACCATATTATTGGATTTACAAAAGACTCCCTACTTAAAATTTTACAAAAAAGTGGTTTTGACATTTTACGATTTAGAAATTTTTCCGGTGAATATGAATACAGGAAATTCAAATTTTTTACTAAGCCGTTTTTGGTTAATTTTTTCCTGTTGCCTGTGCACTTAGTTGCCATACCACTCAAAAAGAGGATATATCTGGATACAATAGTGACTAAGAGTCATTCATCACGGCAGTAGAATAATTAAGCTTTAAACCAGAATATAGAAAAGGTCATAAATCTGTATATAATCCTTTATCTAATTTGATTCACTATATAAAGGTCTTCTCCCTGATTCACACAATTCTTTTATGCTGGCAACTAATCTTACCGTTCATATAGATTCTTCCTACATCCCTTGGCGAGTTCAAGCTGGAGAAGAACCACAGTATTTGTGGCGCTGGGCAATGGCATACGGTGAGTCATACTGGCGGAATTTTTATGCCTGCACCACCAAGGTGCAATGCCTGCGGAATTATGCAGACACAACTTATGACGACACCTATTTTGATGGTGTCTTTGTTGACAATTTGCTCCACTTCGTTGATGGTTTGAGTTATGGTTACAACATTTATCCTGCACAATATCGTCCTTATCCGGATACCAATAACTTTGCACAATGGGATGCAAACTTACGTGCGGCAGTAGATACTTTTGTGCAAACAGTAAGCGCTGAATACCATAACCCTAACACACCTTCTGGTCATCCTTGCGAGGTTTTAGCAATAGGCAATACAAACCGGGCACATTTGGTGGATGAATATGCTACTTTATGGAAAAATTTTCTGCAATATCTGGATGGCGCAGTGGAAGAATCTGATTTTGCGCGTGCTGATATAGAATTTGGTCGCTGGCAGAGAATGATTCATGAAATGGCGATTGCCGAATCATTGGGCAAGATATGCCTCATTCATGTGCCCTGTTCCACAGAATTTTATAGTCCTAATGACCCTTTGAGTGTCTACTATTATGACTCAACTCAGATGATTTATGGTTTTGCAAGTTACTTGATGGCTTACGATTCTGTGAGTCATTTCGCTTTAAATAAGAATCTTTCTCCCAATTATGCCCATATCTACTGGGCACCGATTTTTTCAATTTGTTCAATTTCTGAATTGGTGAATAGGCGGTTTCGGAATAGATATTTCGGCTTAAATGTTTCTGGAGATTTTCCCATAAAACAATTATACATATTTTTTGCGAGAACTTAAGGGGGGGGGTAATATGAGGACCTTTTTATCGAAACAATTATCGGTAAAAATTTTAAGACCCCAAAAAGTGCATTCGCGTGTTGACAAAGACAAAACCAATGATTATAATTATAATATGAATTTTGATACCACGAAGTTTTGGGGAAAATTAAATTATTACTAAAAAGACAAGGAGGAAATATGAAAAGAGTGGTCATTGGGATATGTGCAATAGTGATAGGGTTTATGCCCTTGTCCATCTATGGTTCTGAAATTGCAACTGTAACTTTGGAAACCTGGATGAATGCTTCCCAGGGTTTTGAACCAAACCTTGGTCAGATTGGCGATTTTGAAGGGAATGTGGTTAATAATATCTTGTGCGCTTTCAAGGGTAATGGACTTGGTATATTCATTAATGAAAAAGGGGTAAGTTATGTTATTTATCAAGCGGAAAAAATCTTAAGAGATGAGTCCCAGAGAATTGATTTAAGAGAACCTGAAAAAAATCTTATCCACTATGCAAGGATTGATGTGGAGCTTGTGAATTCCAATTTTGAAAAGTCAAAAATCGTTTATGAAGATGAGCTACCCGGATATGCGCATTATTATTTGCCACAATGTCCTGATGGTATTCTTTATGTGAAAAGTTTCAGAAAGGTGCGGATTAAAGAGATATATCCGGGCGTTGACTGGATATGGAAATATGAAGATGGACGGTTGCATCATGAATTTGAGGTCAAACCTGCGTCTGATGTTTCAAAGATAAAGATGAAGGTTAAATGGGCTGATGTTGAGATAAGCGAAAATGGTAGAAAACTTATATATTCTACGCCACTTGGTAAGATAAAAGATGGAAATATACTTGGTTATGAAAATCCGAAATCCAAAATCCGAAATCCGAGACCGATTGATATTTCTTATATAAAAAATGAAGATGGGATAATTTCCTTTGAAATAAAGAATTATTCCGGTAAAAATCCTCTAATTATTGACCCACCCCTTGCACTATTATGGGGGACATATTACGGAGGCAATGATCCTGATCGTGGCTATTCAATTACAACCGATAATTCAGGTAATATTTTTGTAACTGGGACCACTTATTCAACAGAATTTTCCCACACAAGACCCCGGTGGTGGTGCTTATTATCAAGGTACAAAAGCAGGATATTTTGATGTATTTGTTTTAAAGTTTACAAATACAGGGGTTCGGCTTTGGGCGACATATTACGGAGGAAATGACAGAGATGGGGGCGCTTCAATTATAACTGACAATTCAGGTAATGTTTTTGTAGGTGGAACCACCTATTCAACAGATTTTGCCACACAGGACCCTGGCGGTGGTGCTTATTATCAAGGAACATTTGCAGGTGTTGGTGATGCATTTATTTTGAAGTTTACAAATGTTGGTATTCGCCTCTGGGCAACATATTACGGCGGAAATGATAGTGATATGGTGTGTTCGATTACCACTGATAATTCAGGTAATGTTTTTATAACTGGGTGGACTCTTTCAACAGATTTTCCCATACAGGACCCTGGCGGTGGTGCCTATTATCAGGGAGCAAATGCAGGTTATAGAGATGCATTTATTTTGAAGTTTACAAATACGGGTGTTCGTCAATGGGCAACGTATTACGGAGGAAATGCTGGTGATTGGTGCAATTCAATTACAGCGGATAGTTCAGGTAATGTTTTTATAGCCGGATACACCTATTCAACAAATTTCCCCACATATGACCCCGGGGGAGGTGCTTATTATCAGGAAACACTTGGAGGTGTTCATGATGCATTTATTTTGAAGTTTACAAATACCGGTGTTCGGCAAAGGGCGACATATTACGGCGGAAATAATGAGGATATGTGTAATTCAGTTACAACTGATGCTTCAGGTAATATTTTTGTGACTGGATACACTTTTTCACCAGATTTTCCCACATATGACCCCGGGGGAGGTGCTTATTATCAGGGAGCACTTGCAGGCGGATATGATGCATTTGTCTTGAAGTTTACAAATAGCGGTATTCGCCAATGGGCAACGTATTACGGAGGAAATGATGTGGATTGTGGCTTTTCAATTAAAACCGATAATTCAGGTAATGTTTTTGTAACTGGACTAACTGTTTCAACAAATTTCCCAACACAGGACCCTGGCGGTGGTGCTTATTATCAGGGGACACATGCAGGTGTTGGTGATGTATTTCTTTTGAAGTTTGAAACTTCACTGGGAATTGTAGAGGAAAATACTAAAAAGAATGAGCCTTCGGTTCTAATTATTTCTTCTATCTTTATCAACAGAATACGAATAGACCTTTCATTATCTTCTAAAAAACCCATGGCTCTTATCCTTTATAATTTATTGGGGCAGAAAATCTTTTCAAGGTCTTATCCTGAAACTAAGTCTCTTATTATAAGAGGCAGAGAGATTGAAGAATTGAGTAAAGGAATATATTTCTTATCTGTCTATTCAGGAAAAAAAGAGATTGGCAGGGTTAAGCTGATAAAGAGATAAAGGCTCCATGTTTGCGCGTTGGTTTAATAATAACTTTGTAATAATTGGAGGTGTGCGATGGGGCGATTTAAGGTAATTCTTATCGTGATTGTAATCTATTTAATGGCTCAGATTGTTTTTGCTGAGCCCACCGCAAAGACTTATATCTTTGCCGCATCCCAATATATGTTTTACCATCCCTGGTATGGTGGAAACCCTCTGGATTCGCTTTGCAAACACTTTGATGTGATTATCTTTCATGACTGGAATAGGGATACAATCCCTACGATTCGGGATAGCACAAAAGTAGAATGGCGTAGAAATAATGCGCCAATACTTTTATTGTATAAAGATGCAATGACTATATGTGGTCCAGGTCGTCCCTGGCATCCTGAACCAGACCCGACAATTGGTGGTCGTGAAACTGTTGGTGGGTATAATCATTTTGATTCGTTATTAAAGCAAAATTACCCGTCAGATACTTTCTTTATGTTAGCGACGACCGTAGGTTCTCAGCAAACTTCCCATTATGATACCATCGTTATCGGTAATGATACTCTGCATCGTGTCAAGGCTGGTAGTGATCCCTCCTGGCAGTGGCGCTGGGCAATGGCATACGGTGAGTCATACTGGCGGAATTTTTATGCCTGCACCACCAAGGTGCAATGCCTGCGGAATTATGCAGACACAACTTATGATGATACCTATTTTGACGGTGTACTCATTGATAATTTGTTACCCTTAAGAAGTCTGCATGGCTTATATCCACAACAATATCCCGACAATAACAGTTTTAGAGAGGCGGTTTATTCTTTCACCCAGACCGCCTGCTCTGAATATCATAATCTTACATCACCTCCGGGTAATCCCCGTTCAATTCTTGGTACTGGCAATTTGAACTATATTTACTTAACACCTCTAAGTGATACAGTATGGAAAAAGCTTCTCCATATTTTAGATGGCGGTATGGAGGAAGGCTCAGATGGCTTACACAGATTGTCTTTTAATGACTGGCATAGAATTATGCAGGAAATTGCAATGGCTGAATCTTTAGGTAAGATATCTTTTATACGTGAGGCAGTTGACTCATGCGAATACGATACAATTATCAATCCCTTTGGATTACTTTCGTTTAGTTCTACAAATCTGATGTTTGGTTTTACAAGTTATCTTATGGTCTTTGATTCTATGGCGCACTTCTATTTTTGTCCACGGGAAGGTCCGCATTACGCGTTTATCTGCTGGGCGCCAGTCTTAGATATTGATATTGGTAAGCCAATGGGGCGGTACATCCTGACCGCAGACACCCTCGCATATCGTTATTATGAAGGTGCAGCAGTATTTGCCAATCCGTGCAGTCTTTCATCAGTAACTGCAGGTTTCCCCGGTGATACTTTGTTGTTCATAAAGACAGCATCCTGCACAGTGGATGTTACAATTGACCAGTTAATACTTCCTTCTCATACAGGGGTAATTGGACTTTATCCATTAAACTATTTCCAGGCAAGCGGTTTTGAGCCTGATGACCGTTTGTGCTGGGAGAACTACTGTCTTGAGGTTGAGGGGGTTACAAATTGCTATGCAAAAAGAGTGCAGGGTATTCCGCCAAACGGTGTGACACCACATTCCGGTCAATGGATGTATAAGGTTTATGGTCAGGATGAGAGCACTGATACAAGTTTTGTCAGCTTCAAGGTCTTTCCGTACGATGTGCTGATTGAAGATCCCACTTATCTGTCTTTCTGGATATATGTTGAAGATGCACCCGGCGATTCAGCACCGATTGGTATAGACTGTCTACTAAAGAGCGGCAAGCGGTTGAGTGAGTGGACAAAATTTGGCACGATTTTAGACCAGTATGGTAAAGAAATAAATCCCGCTGACCGCCGTGTGCCCGAAGGTGCGTGGTATCAATATGTGTTTACATTTAACCCGGCAGTCAACGAAACGATTGACCACATTGAGTTGGTTTATGATGGCTCGCAGATTTCAGAGACCGGCGATTTTTGTGCGTATATTGATGATATAGAGATACTAACTCAATTCCCGATACTCGATACCTGGTATGCGGAGAAGTTTCCGGTTGGCAGTCCCATCAATAATCCTAACAATTATGACCCGAACTTCTATATGAACTTCATTGCTCAAGGCGATTCTGTTAGATTGATTATCAATCCACAGGGTGATGGTGGTGAGGGTGCGCACTGGGTTAACCCGGCGCCAGGGATTAGAAACAACATTACTGATATTTCTGTTGATTCATTCACAACAGTCATCTGGAGTCAGTATGATAAGGCACACAGTCTGATTCTTTCGCTATTTGTCCATGATAACCAGGAGAATAACCGATGGCTTATGTATGCAAAGAATGCGAGCAATTGGTGGCCACAAACCGGCTGGGTTGATATGGGAGATACGGCGAGGCATTATAATATGTGGGAAGGGTTTTTTAGGAACATTAGAGATGATTATACTGCGGAATACGGCGGTGAAGTTGAACCCGAATCTATCATAGAGTTGAGACTGGAGCACTTTGCCCGGTCAGAATGGGTTGGTGATTCCGGTGGGACAATCAGGAATCTTTTCATCGTGCCCTTCACCCAGGAATTTACCATAAATCAAAATCAGACCTATACCAATATGCCATATGTAGCACTGAGGACCAAAGTGACTTCTGAGATTGTGGACTCAATGAATATCCATCAGGATTATAGCGATTCGCTTACGGATTCTACTGGCTGGATTGCCTATGATACTTCCTATTGCTGGTATCTGCGAGAGGGAGAAGGAAACAACACAGTTTATATTCAATACAAGGTTGGTGGTTTCAGCGAGAGTCCGGTCTATTGCGATACCATCATCTTTGATAAAACTTTGACTTGAAAATTGTTTTTAAAATAAGAAATTCTGTAACAATTAGAACTCTTGTTATTGCGAGCCCACACACCAATGCATTGGTGTGCGGGCGTGGCAATCTCTATTTAGGATATCTGCAATTAAAAAATCTATTTATTAACTTCATTAGCTAAGTACCAATCTATCATTCTTCGGAACCCTTCTGTTATCTCTATCTTTTGTATAAACCCCTGTTCTCGTATTTTCTCTGCTTTATGGTGTGTAGCGGTAGCGAACTTCTTCATTCTTGCGGCGGTAATGGGAAGGTTGCGTCCTGTTATCTTGGCAAGGAGATCAAATATGCTGCCGAGAGATACTGCAAGAAATAAAGGTAGTTTGATTTTCGGTGCACCATAAGGCAGGCATGTGCCAATCACGTCTACTATCTGAGCTATAGTCATTTGTGGTTCATCAGAATAAGAGAAAATCTGAATACCAGGTTTTAGTTTGTCAATCAAGAATATGTTTGCATCCACTAAATTTTCTACATAAGCAACCGATTTTATATTATCACCTTTACCAACAAAAACAAATTTCTTCTTGTATATTTTGTCAATTAAATTATAAACATTCGCGAAATTATTTGGCCCAAATATTACAGATGGTCTAATAATTATTACATTTCTGCTTTTGTCATCATCAACCCACTTCTGTATAACTTTTTCTGCAGCCAGTTTCGATTCACCATAATTATTATCTGGTTGCGGAATAGTATTTTCAGTGCTGGGTTCGTCGTTTGTTCCGTATACTGCCACAGAGCTATAGAAAATCAGCTTCTTGATCTGCAATTTGGCTGCGCAGTCGAGCAGCATTTGGGTACCGGTTTCATTTACGTGAAAGAATTCTTCCCTTGTGACGCCAAAATCATGGTGTTTTGCTGCGAGCGTAATGATTAAATCCACGCCCCGCGCTGCTTTAAGGATATCTTCAGGACATAGCATATTACCAACAAGGCAAGTGCAGAGCTTATTCAGTTCTTTTGGACCAGGGTTGATATCCAAGCCAATGACTTCATGTTTTTTCTCGACAAGCTTCTTAACCAGAAATTGACCGATAAAACCTGTGGAACCTATCACCAGTATTTTCATGTGGATATTATAGCTAAAATGGATAATATTTCAATATTTCTCTTACTACTTGTTTTGAATCGAATTTTTGAAGAGCTATATCTCTACTTGCTTGGCCCATACTGGAAATCAACCCTGGGTTAGCAATATACTTTTCCATGGCTGAGGCAAGTTTTGCTGAATCCTTAATTGGCACCAGAAAACCATTTATACCATCCTCAACAACCTCCCTACAGCCAGTTGAATCGGTAGTAATTATGGGCATTCCCATTGCGGCACCTTCTAATAGTGATAAAGGAAGCCCCTCTCGATAATAGGATGGCAAAACTATCACATCTGCCTTTTCATAATAGGTTTTTATATTATCAGTCATGCCAAAGTATTTCACTGTGCCTTCTTTATTCCATTTCTCCAATTGCTCTGAAGATATGCCTTTTGGGTTTTGTAGATCTACAGGACCCAATAACCAGAAATCAACGTTATTATATTTCTTGCGGAGCGTATATGCAGCATCGACAAACTCTTTAATCCCTTTGTCCCATAACATGCGGGCGGCAAGAATGAAGGTGACTACTTTTTTTCGCTCGTGCTTACGTGGCGAAAATTTGGCGGTATCAACACCTGTTCCTGGAATCACGCTTGTTTTCTGTTTATCTACCATTTTATGTTCAAGAAAGTAATTTCTATCATCCTGATTTTGGAAAAATACATGTTGGGAGAATAGCATAGTTCTTCGGTAGAGAAATCTTACAATCTTTTGAACCCAGAACTTCTTGAAACTAGTACCAGTAAAGACATAACCCAATCCTGGAACCATATTGTAGATATGTCTAACACGCGATACGCGGGCTGCTATTGTGCCATAGATCACAGGTTTAACAGTGAAGTGTTGGACTATATCTGGCTTGTGGCGTTTATAAATGCTAAGGAATTTGAGAAATAGTACAATATCCTCAAATGGATTAATGCCACTGCGTGTAATCTGTATATCTAGGTGCTTAATACCGTATTCTTGAAAATGTTTTGCATAGGAGTCAAACGGAGCAAGTGCAAATACCTGGTATCCACGCTTTACCAGTTCTTTAAGAAGCGGTAAACGAAAATTGAAAAGATACCAGGATGTGTTACTTGAAACTACAGTTTTTTTTGGTTTATCGTGAGACACTCGGGTTATTATATACGTTGGCATAATAAAGTCAAGGATTCTCAAATGATTATTTCTTGACATATGCGTATAATTTGTGTATTGTTATGAGCGAATTCAAGTGGTGCGGATTTATTATTACAATCTGAAAAAGGTGTTTCCAAATAGGGTGATAAAGAAAGGAAGGTAGAGATATGCCTCTTAATCAAATGAATGACCAACTGAACGACGCATTTGAAACATATTTTCCAAAATTTGGGGTTTTGATAAGATTTGTTTATAGATTATTTAGTTTACTCGTACTAATTGGGTTGAAACTACGAATTATGCTATTACCAGAAGCAGATAGACGAGCTGTTGCTCAGGTATCAAAGTGGCTAAGACGAGGAGGTCAGCTTCTTGTCACCGTTCCATTTGGGAAACCTGAGGTGACCAAGAAGCACCGAATTTATGATATTGGTAGATTGAAATATCTTTTTTCTGACTTCAAGTGGGTACAACAGCGGTTTTTTGAGCGAGTTGAGGGAGCATGGGTTCAGAGCAGTGCTGAGAAATTAAAAAATGTAGCTTCTTCTACCCTACCTCCTAATGACGTAGCGATTCTTGACCTTGAAAGGAAATGATTAGAAAAGGTCACATATCAGTGTTAATGATTGCTGTGCACACCTCATCATGTCCTTAAAGAAAATATTAATAGATGCTACAGGAATCGTTGATATACCCACTGGTTTAGGGAAATATAGCTACTATCTTTTAAAAGCATTACTTAAAAGTTCAGATTATACATTTGTAGTACTTCACCAGGTAAGTTTAATGAAAACCCATCCACTTTTTCAACTAAGTAAGACAAATCTGAGATTCATGCCCGTGGATGCTCCTACAATTGGTCCAAAGCGAGAGCTGACAATGTTCAGTTTGCGAAAGGAAATAAACGAGTATGATATTTTTCATTGCCTCAGCTCATATTTACCAGCTTTTGGTTTGCGCATTCCATCAATAGTAACGATACATGACCTGAAATATCTTCTGTTTCCTGATTTTTTTGGTAACCGATTTAAAACGCTATATTATGATTGGATAATTCGGAAAGGAATTCGAAACGCATCTCGTGTTATTGCTGTATCTGAGGCTACAAAAAGAGACATTGAAGATATTGGTGTGCGGTCAAATAAGATCCAGGTAATATATGAAGCTTCAACAATTCCATTTTCTGGTTCCAGCGATGATTTACCAGACGAATTGCGTGGTAAATCATACTTGCTATTCGTGGGTGAAAATCGACCCCACAAGAATATATTCAGACTCATAAAGGCATACAACAAAGTACTTTGTAGACTTGGTGAACTATGTCCTTTTCTTGTGTTTGTCGGATCAGGATTTAATAGTCTAAAAGAGAGGTGTAAGTGTGAAAAAATACTTATTTGTGGACTAGTCTCGGAAGCAAAAGTAGTAAGTTTATATAGACATGCAATAGTGCTCATTTATCCATCTTTGTATGAAGGCTTTGGATTGCCAATATTAGAGGCAATGTCTACAGAAACGCCAGTCATTACTTCAAATTGTTCATCTATGCCTGAGGTTGCTGGAGAAGCAGCAATTCTTGTCGATCCATACAATGTAGATCAATTGGCAGATGCAATATTAAAGGTCATACAGAACAATTCCGAAAAGAGGAGATTAGGACATTTGGGCACACGACGTGCAAAATGTTTTTCCTGGGGAAGAGCAGCAAAATCGATTGAAGCTCTATATGCAAGAATTTTATCATATAGAGAAAACCGATAGTTATTAACCCACATCCTCAATCAAAAAAACCGGGCTGGATCATTATAATTGTTCGCTATTCAAGAATTTTTTTTGCGGTCTGTCCAAAAACGGCAGAATTGCTTTATAATTTTCCCTGCCAACATCATCCCAGGTTCTTAATTTTTTGCTTAACCGGACATTGTTTTTCATTATGGCATATCTTAAATTAGTATCACATGCTAATTTGCGAATTGCCAGAGCAAGCGATTCAGAATCTTCAGTGTCATAGAGAATACCATTGGTATTGTTGTCAATGATACCAACAGTTGTCGGTATACTAGATGCAATTACCGGAAGCCCAAATGAAATTGCTTCTACTAGAACCATACCAAATGTTTCGTGACGCGATGGAAAAACGAATAAGTCAGCCTTCTTATAGAGGTTTGAGAGTTCATTTGGTGACAAGCAACCATGAAATGATACATGGTCAGTCAATTGACTTTCGTTGATTGTTTTTTGAATATTTCTGAAATAACTCGAATTTCTGTTATATAAACCAGCAACGTCCAAATGCAAGTCGAGATCTTTCAATCTACCCATGGCCTTAATTAAAATATCCAAGCCCTTTCGCCATTCAACATGTCCGGTGAATAGTATTTTACTAACCTGCCTGTGAAATAATACTTCGTTCTGTCCTACAACATTGGGCGCAGGATTGACTACAACTATTTTTTTTCTTTCGATATGAAAAACTTTGAATTGTTGGATGGCGGCTTTACTTGGTATAATAAGCAATGAGGCGCCTTGAAGAATTAGATATTCGCACAGAAATTCAAGCCATCTCATAAAGAAATTTTTCCTGAGATTGTATTGGGTTAAATGACAACCACATCCGTATTTGTTTCCCATTAGGCGGCTGAAAAAAAGCGGAATTAAAAGATAAAAATAGAGATTATGGTTGGTAAAAGAAAAAATACCTTTTCTGTTTCTCAAAAAGTGTTTAAGGATATAAACAACGAAAAGAAAACGATTATTTCTGGCTTTTATTGGAACTGTATCGCAATTAAACACATCCATATTTAATTTTTCACGCTTCAGATATTGTATAGTATTTGCTAAATAGTAATGTCCACCTGTACTAAGATTCTTGAAATTTCTATGAATTACTATGAGCTTATTCATAATAATATAGTAGCATAATATTATTTCCAGCCTATTATACTGATATCAGTGTGTATGTCAACGACGTAAAACTCTCAGTAATTTGGAATATAATATTTTTGATACGGAAATAAACCAAGTAGACCTACCAAATACGTTTTGATGTTTCTGACGTTGAAGCATATGTATTTGTGCTAATTGAGATGTGTAAGTTGCTCTGAAGCGATAGCTCTTGACACACAAAGGGTTGGGAGTATAATGGTGCGATTAGATTCGCTCCGTTCTTGCAGCACGATATGCATATTCTGTTTTCATGAGGCATTATCAACTAGCTAATGTGGAACGTCATTTTACTTGCTTGGAATTAGGTCCAGGAGACTCTTTTTTCTCTGATTTAATACGGCAATCTGATTTCTTTGCTAAATCAGGGTTTTGCACGAATAGAATTAGGTTTGCAGAAATGCAAAACTTGTTTAAAAAAGCGGGATTTTAAGTTGAAATAATTAAAAAAAAGCGAATTGACACTAAAGAGATACTTGACCTTAAGTAGCATTTACATATAATGTGTGGTAGTGGTGTGGTTTCAATCCTTGTTGGTTTTGTGATAAGGATTTCCTGGATGGGAATCGTTAATTATTATTCTATAAAACGTGAGTTATGCCAAGATTGCAAAATATTTGTGTTTAGATACACTCGTGCGGGTGTGTGTTATATCATTAGGTAAAATCACAGTTGCTGATGCTAAGAATATCAAACAAGCCGTGATTCATAAAACGAGATGACCTATAATACTGATGCAATACATTCATCATTGATTCAAAAACTTTCAACTATATTTAATCGTAGCAATCAGGGTGGGATTTTAGTTACTATGCTACTTATTTTGATATTGAGTCTAGAAGTCCTAACGGTGGTATTCTTTGCTTATTATGGATTTTACGTTATTATTTCGTTACTACTTATTTTTCTGTTTCTTTTTACCGCATTTGCAATGGAGAAATCATACTATTTATTTACTGCATATTTCCTTATTCTTCCAGAGAAATTTTACAGTATTTTTTTTCCAGGTGTACCTATTACCTTTCACTGGGTAATTGGCTATCTTTTATTTCTTTTATTATTATTTTATTGGATTATCTACGTATTGAAAAACTCTGTACAATTTTCATTTAAAGCTACAGATAAAATGTTGATAGTTTTTTTTATAGCAATTGCTGTTGCATTAGTGTCTGGGGTTCTAAGAAAGCACCAATTCTCGTTTATTCGATTAGAAATTATCGCTCTATCACTATATTTAGCCTATTTTATGGTCCTATATTCACCCTTGAAAAATAATCCAAAGCGGTTCTTTGATTTTGTAACATTGTGTTCAGTTATAATAGCATTTCAATTTTTGGATTCACTTTTTAAATTCGGAGGGAGTATTTTCTTGGTGCGTGTAGTTTCTATGCATATTCACGTGGCATTGCTTGCGATTTCTTATATTTGCATTACGTTAGTCTACTCAATGAATAGGATTAGAAGAATAATTATGGGATTGCTACTACCTCTTATATTCGCGAGTGTTATAATATCACAGCAACGAGCATTGTGGGGTGCTTCCTTGGTTATATGTGTGTTGGTTTTGTTAATATACATTTATCACAAACGTCATAAAATGAGAATTATTTTAATAACAATTGGTGGATCTATTGCTTTTGTGGTTTTGTCTTTTCTTATTATCAATTATTTAACAGCAGGTAGTTTCTATAATACTATAATTTCAAGGGGTCGTGTTCTATTGAATATTGAAGCAACCTTATCCGACGCATCATATATAATTCGAACAAATGAAATAGCTGAAGCGATCCAGACTGTAAAAGGTGATTTTCTTTTAGGCAAAGGAATTGGAGCTTCAACAATTTCAAGATGGCGTTTGATGAACCATGCCACCGTGGATAATAGCTATGCTTACATCTATTGGAAAATGGGAATCTTAGGCTTGATAGGGTTTGTTGGTTTCTATATTGTTTTCTTTGTGAGGGGATTAAAATTACTTAGGTTACCAATAACCACCGATGAACGGATATTCACGATTGCCACGCTTTTAAATTTTGTCGGTCTGTTCATTGTTGGACTGACAAATGTGTGCATTGTGCATTATAGATTTATACTCATTTGGGCTGCCAGTATTGGGTTTATAGAGTTTATTATAAGAAAATATGATTGAATACTTCAAAAAATCTTTTGTAACTTACGTTAATCTACTTCTGCGATTAGTGTTACTTGCTGGCAGTAACGTAATTATTGCAAATTATTTAGGTCCGTCTGGTAAAGGTATTCTATCATTAATTATGAGCTTTCTGGCAATCATTTTGATGATTGGAATGTCTGGTGTTGATGAAGCTAACGTGTATTTTATGAGTAGTGGAAAAGCACCGCATAGAAAAATAATCACGAATGCCTTATTTCATACATTTTTTATTTCATGTATTTGCATTTTTATTTGTATAGTCTTTATGAAATGGTTCATTACGAATCCACTGAAAGGGATAGATATCAAATATTTTTATATAATAATCATGCTAATTCCTTTTTATTTCATTAACCAACATTTTAGAAGTATTTTATTGGGCCATCGTGCAATATATAAATACAATATTCTTATAATAGCACAATTTATCGTTCTCTTTCTTATTCAGTTAATTTTTATACCGAAAACAGGTTTATTTGGAGGTATTTTGGCGATTATCGTTAGTACTTTTACACTTACACTTTTAGGGTCAATATTATTGTTGAAATATGAATTACCTGGAATTTCTATCGACTTTTCGTTGATGAAAAAATCATACTTTTTTGGCATGAAATCTCAGTTAGGCATTATTTTTAGTTTTCTAAATCAACGACTGGACTTTTTTGTTGTTAATTTTTTTCTCAACCCTTCTCAGGTTGGTATATATGCAATAGCTGTTGTAGTTGCTGAACTACCGTGGCACCTGCCTGCGGCTGCGGCAACTGTGCTGTTCCCATGGATAGCTGATAAGAATAAAGATGAGGCTGCAAAATTTACAGCATATATCTTGCGTAATATTCTATTTTTTACAACCATTATGATAATTGTGTTAGCATTATTTGGTAAATATATCATTATTACATTATTTGGTGCAGCTTTTCAGGGATCTATTGTCTTAATGTATGTACTTTTACCTGGTATTTTAGCACTCAGTATAACCAGAATACTCGGTAGTCATTTTCAGGGTTCAGGGAGACCAGAATTAGGAACCATAATGGTTGCATTTTCATTTATTGAAACTATCGTTCTTGATATAATACTTATTCCACGTTTCGGAACCTTAGGAGCTGCAATAGCTTCATCAATAGCTTATATGACTTCCGCTATCGTGGGACTATTTATATTTATAAGAATATGGCATATTAATATATTTGAAATCGTAATTCCAAGGTGGCAAGAGATAATTAAAATCCGTAAATTTATACAAATTTTAAAAAGGAGTAAGAACAAATGAAAAAAAGATTGCTTCTCTCTACACCATTTGGCGCACCTGGTCCAATGACTGCGTTCAGAAATCATAAGGCTATATTAGAACCATATATCGCATGTGATCTTGTTCCCTTGGAAGAGTTGGTATCTCCATCGTTTTTGAAACCGATAGACTATAAACGAATAATTTATCGTATAGGCAAAAGAACAAAAAGGATTTTTTCTGTTAAAAACATAATGAAATATGGTGATAATGTTATTTTTGGTACTTTTGGTTCTGTTCATGAAGGAATAATCAAAAAATTGAATAAACATGGAATAAAACCCTCTTTCATGTGGTGCAGTACATTAGGCCAGATGGAATTGACGCCATATGAAATGAGAAATTTCATGCGATTAGTTGAACTTCGGAAAAAAGGCTACGTTAATTTTCTTTTTCTTCAGCATCGATTATATAATTCCGTTGGGCATTTTGTGAAAGAAGCCACACTTCTCCCTTACAGCATTGATTTATCACCTTACAAAGTTTCAGAACAAATCGAGCTTCCCGGTATAAACATAGATCTTTTTTGTCGACCACGTCAGGGTAAAAATATTCTTAATCAGATCGCCTCGTTTACTATGGCTGGCATCAATGGTAAACTTCATATTAACTTTAAAACGGATTTTCTCTCAGGTATACCGAATTTACTATCTAAAAAAATTGTTTACCATAAGTGGATCCCTGATTCTATGTATTATAATTTTATCGCAGGGATGAACCTTTCATTGCAGGTTACAATTGGCGAAAGTTTTAATTATGTTGCATGCGAGCGGATGTGTCTTGGGGTACCTGTTCTAACAACGAAGGATATATATCTTGTTGCGGGTGATGATTTTTTGGCTAAATATCTTTGTGTTGAAGCACCAGATACACCTACCACTATAGCAGCTAGGATTAAATTTTTAATTGATGAGAATAATTTAAGAAAGGAACTTGCTATAAAATGTAGATCAAGAATAAAAGATATTGCCAGATGTAATAATAGCATGGTTGTTGATATAATACAAAAACATTTCAATACGTAGATCTACAATGTGAATCATTTATTCGACAATAATATATAAATGTTGACGCATTAACATATTAATATATAATTAAACAGAAAAAAGTTAGGGCATTTGAGATTATAATATACGAAAGCAAATATGGGAATAAAAAGGTCAATCGGGTGTCGAAAATTGATGCTTCTTTGCATTTTACCTTTGTTATTATGCGCCAAAACCGTACGCTATGAAGCAGAGCATTTATTCGCGCGGTCGCCTTGCGACAGTGTTATCAAAGATGTCACAGCAAGTAACGACAGTTGTAGGGTAGCATATACAAAACATAATTCCAGAGGGTATTTAATATATGGTCCAAACATTTCTTTCTCTTCTGGATTCTATGTGGCAACATTCAGATTAAAAACAGGAAATGTTGGTGTTAGCGTTAATCCTGTTGGTATAATAGACATAACTAGCCGTCGTGAATATCCGCTTAAATATCATGCACGACAACCAATTTATGCATCCAGCTTCGATTCAATCTTCAGGTGGCAGAACATAAGGGTCGGCTTTTATCTTGAACGTACCATCGAGTGCTTTCAATTGAGAATTGAGTGGTTTGATAGTGTGGATCTCTATGTCGACTATGTTGATGTTCAGCCGTATCCGCGCAGAGAGAATATCACATTTGCCATTAATCTCCAGGATCTCAATCTTGATATGATACCAGACCTTTTTGATGAAATTATGACAGATCGTCGCATATTGCTTGCATCAATCCAGGCCGGTGTCAACAGAGATAAGGCAAATCTTGTATTACTGCACGATTACCGCGATTACGAAGGGCAGGGTATTTATCGATGGCTTTGTGCTTTCGACATGCCGTACGTTTTACTAACATATGATGAGTGTATCGAGAAATCAGCAATACCTAACACGTTTAATGGCTGTGTTTTTTTCGATCCTGGAGAACTCTCTATAGACGCAATAAATAATCCGCCAGAATATCAAAAGTCGCTTTTTCAAGTAAAAGCAATTGCGACAAATCTAGCAGCTCTCGACTCTCTATTAATTGTTACACCTCGAACAATTAATGATATTGACTTGACAAAATTCCCAATTAAATACGACCTCACAAATAGAGATATATATCCCTTTTTGAAAGACCTGTCTGGGGATGAAGCGATGGCTTTCAACATACAGTTGTTTGAAACGTATAGATTTAACAAAGATGTCCTGTTTAAGTTGTTTCCCTATATGAGTAGTAGTCCATTAAGAAATGCGAGTGAAAAACTGACCGATTATGTCATTCAAAATAGATGCTGGTCTTTCTATAAAGATCTGCGTAATGATACTGATAATTCTTTTTTTGAAAATGAGGTATTCAACCAGAGCCATTTTCTTATGGGGTGGCCTGATGAGGGTTGGACCAATGAGAGTACACACTATTGCAAAGAATACGAGCATATTAAGTTGGCAAGTGAAGCAGGTAAACTGTGGATAGGTGATATGAATAGGATACACAACCTTTCATTTTTCGCGAGATTGCCAAATGACATACATTATATCTATCGCCAATCTGCCCCTCAAATTCCAAAACTGGAACACAAGACATATATTTCTTTTATAACAATGGATGGTGATAACCCTCTACTTTGGCTCAAACATTATCGTAGAGATTGGGATTCACCTCTGCGGGGAACAATTCCTGTTTCCTGGGGGATTCCACCCAAGCTTTTGGATCTTGCGCCGGCTGTTCTTCAGTACTTGTATAGGACGAAAACGCAGAATGACTACTTTATTGCAGATATCAGTGGTCTTGCATGGCATCTGACAGACCATTTTGATTTCAATGATTTTCCGGAAATGTTAATTGTAACTGCTGATTATCTTGAGAGACTCGATATTAGAGTTGTCAAATTGATGGCTGATCGTAATGATGATATTGTAGATATTGCGTACCTTCGGAAATGCGTAGAAGGATATCCAGATGTGAGTGGTTTTGTTGAAGGATACTGGCCTCCCGCGGAACAGGGATATGTAATGGTGAAAGAAAAATATCCGTCCATTAGACTTGCAGTACACGAGCCTCGCGGCAATGGTGGAGTGTACAGGGTCGTAGATTCCATTGAATCAGTTATTGAAGCAACGTCAAATCGACCACTATTTTTGCCAGTTATATATAATATTTACAGTGATAGCTATCGAAAAAGAAACCAAACATTATTTGATAAACTTGATAGTATAAGAACAATTTTGGATGATAAACATCAAACTATCGTATATGTACGTCTGGATGTTATGATGGAGTTAATAAAGGAATATAATGAAACGAGCAGTAAATGAAAATCGAGGTTCTATGACTGTAAATTTGGAACAAAACATAAGAAATTACTTTGATAAAAAATATCAACTGAATAAATTTACGTAAGACATATTGAAACTTTAATGTTGGTAAATTGGTAATACCATTAAATATCGTTATTATGGGGTATTATTGTAAAACAACAGGACCTGACTTTATCCAATTGCTAAGCACAGGTTATTTTTTTGAAAAAAACCTTCTGATTACTTTCAAATCATCGGATATATTATCTATAAACCTACTAACAGTTTTGTGAGAACTGGGATTCGCTTTATAGTCATGTATGTATTCAAAAAGGAATGCAAGGAACACATTACCAAAGATTGACAAGAAGAAAGCGAATAGAACAATTTTCATTCGTTTGGGGAAACTTCTTTTTTCAGGCGGTGAAGCGCGATCTAAAAACTGGACTGTCGGTGTATCCTTTAATTCCATTAGCTTAGCCTGTTCGTATTGTTGTGTTAATAATTCATAAATTACTGATTGAACTTCAACGTCACGTAATAACCGAGCATATTCAAGGGAAACCTCTGGAAGCTTTGAAAAAGGTACAGCAAAACCAGCTCCAAATGCCTTTTTAATCGTATCCTGGTCTCCAAATTCGATTTTTAATAGTTGATTTTTAAATTCTTTTAATTCTTTATTTATATCGTACAAATAGGGATTATTGAATCGCGAAGAGGAAGATAGCACTCCTTTTTTAACTTCTAGGAGAATTATCTGACTTTTTAATTCGGCGATGGTTTGAATTGCAGTTATGATTTCTTCTTCAAGAGCGATAGTGTGATGTTCTTCTTGGAAACTTCTTAGAGCTTCCTCTGTCTGTTTTAGGGTATCGATATTGCCTTTTAATCTTTGCTCAATAAATATGCGATATTTCTTTCCAGTCGTCATCGCTGTTTCAGTATTGAATTTGTCAAGCTCTTCAATAAAGGAGTTAGCTATATCAGCGGCCAGGTATTTATTCTTGTAAGTTATACTCACCGAAATAATTCCTTCAGGACTAACAGCGATCGTGGTAATTTCATCCAATGCTTTCATTGCATCGGTCATTGTTTTGGTTTTGAATTCCTTCATCAAATTATTCTTATGAATTACCTGACTTTTAATACGACCGCTATTTAAGATAGCGGCATATAAGTCCGACGGACTTGTTAGACCAGGTATGCCACTTGTTAATCTTGATAGATTTGCTATACTTGATGGCATATTAGATGTAAACATTCCCAACATCATTGATTGGTCAGAAGTCGGAGGTAAGGTTGTTGCGGTGGCAGAATATTGATGTACTAATAGGAGGCTTATTATTGCAGCAGTAATTACAACTGCTATTGAATTACGATAGAAATACTTACGGTATTTCAGGATGATTAACCAATATTCTGACGGCTTTGATTTTTTAGTAACGGTCATATCTAGATAGTATAATAAAATTAGTACCGAAGTCAATACGTCAACATCACTAATCTGGTCTTGACTTTTTTTGAATAATATCTGTAGTGTTAGAATACGATATGGGATTAATATCTTTGAGGAGGATTTTTGGGCGATCAAGGATACGTTAAACCGTCTCTTGCAAGATACCAATGCATAAACAACTTTTCGTTGATCAAAAAAACCGTTTTCGGTATTGTAAATATGTATGTACTTGCGGATTTCATGGGATGAATAAAGGCGGAATATTATTAGGTAGATTCTAAGTAATTTACAATTGCTTGGGCAAAGCTATTGAAATCAGCTAATTGATTCTGTAGGATATCATAAACCTGATTGGGATCAGTATAAAGATAATTATGCACTAAAATGTTTCTAAAACTAACCATACCTTTAATTTTCTTAATCAATTCTTCTGGCAACACGCCATTTTTGCCTAAAACAACAAAGATATTTTCCTGTTCATCTGGCACTAATAGATTTTGTCCAGCAATAATGTAATTAGCAATGTCAATACAGGTTTGCATAGCTACCTGAAAATTTCTTTCAGCAATATCCTGGTAATCTTGATTATTGGTATATTCATCCTTTGATATTCGTTGAATTCTTTTCAGCCTTGATACGGCATGATCGAGTTTTTTTAATCGCACCTCAATAACCTTTTTATCCAATGCCTACCTCTTTGATTTTTTTCTTTAAATACCTTGAATGAAACTCAAAATATTTCTTATAATCGTAATACAATCCCATTGAATATGCTTGGAATAGCGCCCTTTTGTTTTCATCTTTCTCATAAATTAATTGTCCCTTTTCAAAAACCTGGGCCCTTAAAAGTAGATTTGCAAAGTTCAAAATTACAAGGTCAACTTTTCCTTTTAATAGCTCCATTAAATCTGTACTAAGATTCATTCGATAGAACAGTGGATTCTCTATTTTCTTTTCATTAATCAATAGCGCGATATCAATGTCACTATCTTTTCTTTGTTTCTTTTCAACTACTGAACCAAATAAATAAGCCGAATAAATTTCAGGTTTTGTAGTAAAATATTTCCGGAGTTTTTCAGTTATTTCCAGTTGGAATTTCATAAAGAAATTGTATTCAATTTAATAGTGAAGTCAAGGTAGAACCCACATTCTATTTAGATTTTTTTTGATAATATCTGTAATATTTGAATAAAAGATGGGATTAATATCTTTCAAGGAGGATTTTTGGGCGATCAATGATACGTTATGATTCAATTGGTTCTTTGATAGAGCGGCAATGATCATAATGGTTGGGATGATATGTTACATGTAACTGTTCAATTTTCGGTGGAAACTTGTAGTTGCGACATTTATGGCGCATATTTGTTTTAAATTTCAAGACATTTTGCACGATGAATCGTGCGACTACACCCCGCCATTTTGTAAAAGAGCGGGGTACATTAGTCCACCAAGTTTTGAACAGTTACTGTTGTCTCTTGACATAGATTCCATATTCTGTATAATTTTATACAGAAGAAGGGAACTATGAAGGCGATAGAAATAATCCAGAAAATCGGCAGGTTAAACTGCCGGGTTGTGAGTATCCGCGACCTCGCGAAATTGACCAATACATATAATGATAATACTCTTTATAAAATCGTAGAAAGGTTGATAAAAAACGGGATTCTCACACGAATAGCCCCTGGTTTATATATGCGAAGTGACAACACTCCGGAATCGTTCGAGATTGCAAATGTACTCTATGGACCATCATATGTTTCCCTTGAATCGGCCCTTTATCGATACGGAGTCATTGCCCAGGCACCATACACTATTACATCGGTGACACCACGAAAAACAAAGAAGAAAACAGTTTTTGGTCATGAATATGAATATGTACACCTGAATCCAAAATTTTTTTTTGGATATATACGTGATAAAAATATCCTCATTGCTGTTCAGGAAAAAGCATTACTTGATTTGCTATACCTCGTTTCAAAAAAGACACGAAGTATTAACTTAAATAACCTCGATTGGACCACAGTACGGAAGAACGTGTTTAATAGATATGCACGATTATATAAATACAATCCACTGGCTCATTTGATTAAAAGGATTAGACCGTGATTGAACGAAATGTGGTTACTGAATATGCACGCAGATTTGACATAGATGAATACACCGTGCTCCGAGAATACCTTCAATTGATTTTCCTGCGTAATCTTTATGATATTTCCGAATGTAATCATCTGTATTTTAAAGGCGGCACTAGTATTCATTTTTTGCTACACTCATTTCGGTTTTCAGAAAATCTGGATTTTACAGCAAGAATTAAGCAACAGAATATAGACAGAATAATTCAATTGGCAACAAAGAAAACACGTTTGGAAGCGCCTGATCTGAAGGTAGAAACACGATCTTCTACACGATTATCATCTTCCTACCGATTGATATTTCCTACAGAACTGTCGCGCCAGCCACTTACAATTCGCGTTGAGATTTCTACCCGGGAAAAGCCTTTGACAAGACGGATAAGTGTTATTGAAACTGAATTGCCTGTTTCACCCTATCCAATGGTTGTACACCTCGATTACGAGGAGATCCTTGCAGAGAAAATCAGAGCCATGCTTACACGTTCACAAGGACGTGATATATTTGATACATGGTTCATGTTTTCCAAGGGTGTACAAATGAACAACAAATACATTGAAGAGAAGATGAAGTACTATAAACAAAAATACAGTTTGCAGGTGTTGAAAAGGACAATTGAAGATATCTCCGCACAAAGTTTGAAAGATGATATTGCTAAGTTTTTACCACAAAAAACGAGAAGGATAATTGGTGAACTGAAAGGATTATTGTTTAAAAGCTTACACAAGTAAATTGTAAGGTCTACTTCATCAGTTTTAAGGATAGACGTAATATCTCCGATCAATTTTATTATATCCGAAACAGACTTGGAGTTACTAAGGAGACCATTAAATAGTTTAATCAAATACTGCTCAATGTATGTCGTCATTTTCCTGGATTCCCTGGTTCCCCTGATCAAGTCAGAGGACAGGCTTGCCAGGGAATGACAGAAGAAACTCTGTAGCAAGCTATGGAGAACTATCAA
>JAUWCU010000153.1 GCA_030609135.1 Candidatus Stahliibacteriota bacterium
GCTTGAATGAATTTTGTGCCTGAAAGCGGTTCAACACGGGAGAATTGGATAATCTTACCGCCGTTGGCTCTGATTCCTGCTCTTAATAACTCATCCCGCCATTCGCTTTGGCGGTGAGTTTCACCGGTGCGGGCAATGGAGGTGTCTGAACCGCTGTCATCTTTTTCCAGTTCATCAAGGCTTTTGGCATAAGGAGCAGGAACGGCTTCTACTGTAAAGGGGCCGGTGATGCGGGTTTTCTTATTGTCAATATAAGGCTGATCGTAAAGTGTTTCCGTTGCCGGAGGTTCATTGTTGGCAATGCTTTTTAGCGTAATATGCGGCACGGTTTTATACTCAAAACCACTTCCGACACCTTCATCTGGATGAGCCAGTTTGTAGTAGTCAAAATTTGCAGTCATCAGCCGTTGTTTGGCAAGTGTGAGGGCTACTCTTGAAGTGTCGCAGGTTATCCATCGTCTGCCCCACTGCTCGGCTACATTGGCAGTTGTGCCGCTGCCGCAGGTTATGTCAAGGACAAGGTCACCAGGATCAGTGGACATCAGGAGGCAGCGCTGGATTACAAGGGGGTTTGTCTGAACGACATATTTTTTAGATTCTGTAAAACTACCTGTTATCATATCTGTCCAAATATTATGAATGATTGTAATTGGGAAATCAGTAAGATAGCTTTTAAAACGTAATGAGTTTTTGGTTGAAAATATACGCTCAGCTAATTCTGCTTGTTTCAGCCCATTAATGGTAGTTTTCCAATGACTATTTGAAGGTGGTAGCCATTTTTTCCCTTCAAATTTAAATTCTTGAGAGGATGCAGAGGCTCCTTGTGAAATCAATGATGTTGATTGAAATCTTTTCCAGCCATCTTGGATCAACTCAGGATGTAAAAATTCTTCTGAGGTTAATGTTCTAAAACTTTTTCCATCTGGTGATTCAATATATTTATAAGCATTTATATTTTTTAGATGATTTTTAGGAAGAAAAAGTTGACTATATTTAATTCTTTTCTTGTCCTTACTATACCAAACTAAGATATCATATACAGAGGCAAGATAATTACTAGTTGCATATGGTGTTGTTTGAAATGCAATTTGAGCAACAAAGTTCTCAACCCCAAACACATCATCCATAATTTCTCGCACATGATGCACATTTTCATCACTAATTTGCACAAAAACGCTCCCGCTTTCATGCAGCATTTCCCGTGCAAGCAGCAGGCGGTCACGCAGATAAGTCAGATACGAATGAATGCCCAGCTCCCAGGTATCCCGAAAGGCTTTAATCATTTCCGGTTCGGCAGACAGGTCTTCGTCTTTTCCATCTTTTACATCCCGCTTATTTACAAATGGCTGAAAATTACTGCCATATTTAATCCCATAAGGCGGATCAAAATAGACCATTTGCACCTTGCCGGCCATGCCCTCTTTTTCAAGCAGAGAGTTCATCACCAGCAGGCTGTCCCCGGCAATCAGGCGGTTACTCCAGCCCTCTTTATGTTTGTAAAAATCAATGGCTTCCCGCAGGGGTTTTTGTTCGGTTTCAAAAAGCGACATCTGCGCCGGCCCGGTCTTTTCTTTCGTTACAGTGTCAATAATGGTTTTCGGGTCAATACGCTCATGAACATGCAGGCTGACAGTCGGCACTTCAAAACTGGTGTGTTCCGTCTTGCCTGCCCACTGCAATTGCGGATCAAGGTGGGGGTCATATTCATAGGTTTTCTTTTCCCCTGTATCCGGGTCGCTCTTCGGCGTCACCAAACCCACCGGCGGATTATTCGCCCGCTTTTTGTTCGAGTGCTCGTACTGTTCAATCTGTTTTTCTGTCTTTTTTCTTTTTGCCATTGTTTTCCTTAATATTCTCTAATAGCTCGAAGCAGATTTTACACTGTTTAATTGACCCTACTGAGTCAGCATCAAGTTTTGTACTTGCGGTAGTACTTTTCCGGAACGAAATAAAGATCCTCCCTTGATCGTGTACATGCCACGTACAGTTTGTTTTTCGTCATGGGGGCAAGCGAAGTCAGCCGTCCCTTTTTGTAGTGGTCGTCGGTTTTATTGTTCAACACGACGCAAACGCTGCCATAGCTATCTATACCCTTTGAAGCTCCCCAGTTATTTGAGAAACAAGGATATTTCTGATGAGATTGATAAAAGAGTTTGATGATGTCGGTTTGATGAAATAGCTGATCTGCCCGTGCCGCAGTGTCGACATACTCAAATTTCGTTTCAACGTTCCGGTGACTTTCTATATCTATTCCAATTTTCTGACTTACAAAGTCACACACAGTTGGGCTGCACCTGTAACTTTTACCGAGTGACGTAACGTCAACTTCGTAGCCTTGTCCTTTCAGTTTGCACTTGTAGCTCGCCAGATCTTTGTGCAAGTTCTTGTTGAGGTTGCCATCACGACTGGTGTCATAAGTGTGCTGCCAGAAATCGCCTAATAGCACGGTGCATACGTCCGCTGAGGGGAGATCACACAAGAAATTGTAGTCGTGCCCCGCGAAGTCTTGGACCTCATCAACAAAGAAACTATCGAAGTATTTTGACAGCCTCCGCTTTATGTCCGGCACCACCCCCTTTATTTGCAGCAATCCTGCCATTCTGTTGTAGTACAGTCTTTGTCTTTTATTTAAATAGTATTGATTATCAGTTCTTTTTATTCTATAAGTATGATTTGGAGGTTCATTCCAATTGATTCCGCGTATTCCCAACTCATCAGCAAGAAAAGGCCGCAAACAAAAAGAATAAAGGAAAGAGAAGTACGTATACAAACGAATACGATCCGGTATACATCCGTACTCGGATGCGATCCGATTATGTAGGTTTTTGTAATTATTCTCGGTATAAGTTACCACCAATGACCGGTTCGAAAATCGAAGCGAATCTATGATGTATGAGGTCTTCCCAGACCCGGCTACAGCCAGTATTACCCGCTTATCCACTTGATCGCATTCCTTATGTATTTGGGTGCTGTCAGTTCTGCTGACTTATTCTCCAATAGCCGAAGTGCTGCTTCAGCCTTGTTGTTTAACATGTAATCCTGTGGTGGCAATTTGATGTGACCAGTGGTGAATTGGTCATCGCACACCGCCTTGTTCTTTTCGTACATACAAATCTCAAAGGTTTTTAGCGTGTCATCGCTCTCAAAGAATATCTCTACTTCATCAGATATATAGTCCTTGTAGTTCTCAACGCAGTTCTTCTGATAATCACCATCATTATCACGGATGACGGCTGTCTTGATGTTCAGCAACTTTGCGAGATCAAGATATCTTTTAAAGCTTGTACCACCCACTGAGATCACATGAACATCGGAACCATCAAGCTCATTGCCAGTAATCTTGTTGTATAGTGCTTCCATTAGAATGTATTCTGCATCACCTTCAACAAGAATAACCTTTTCAGAAAGGATGAATTCCAGAATATTATTATCAGGTGCTTTGAAAAAGAAAGCAGCTGTATCCTTCGGGAGTCCATCCAGTGTCGCTGGCTTTTTACCTGAGCTGTTAAGCATGATCGCCTTTCTGAGGTCCAGTCTAGTGCATATCAGACTGTTATGCGTGGCAACGATTAGCTGCTTGTCCTCTGCCCCAGCAATCTTACTAACCAGCTTTTTCATGTTCGTGTGACTTAAGTGATTTTCCGGCTCTTCTATCAACAGGACATCGAGCGGATTACCCGTGCTGCTTTTTTTTTGAAGAGCGAATTCGGTTTTAATGAAACACTGTCGCCCTTTTCCTTTGTTTTCGATTGAAATATCATCTTCTGTAATCGTTAAGTCGTTTTCCAAATTTGATTTTTTATTGGTCGCCACCGAAAATTTGTAATTGTCGAGTTTGTCATTCAAATGATTCAAAACGTTGTTCCGGAATTGACTTTTGTGTTTTCTGTATTCATTCTGGTGCTTATTCTTTTCGCGATCATTTACATTCGCTCGATACATTTTTTTGACATATTCGCGCGTAGCGTATTCATTGTTGATCTGTGACCCATCCAGCAGCAGGTGCTTCATAAATCGACGATATCCTGTGTAGGGCTCACCAGAGAATGTCTTGAATTTGATCGAGTAGTACTCGAAAGGGAAATTGGGCTCTGCTTCCTTTAAGATATCCGCGATCTCTTTTCCGTATTCATTCATTGGCTCACAGAGAAGTTTCAAGCCATCACAACAGTCGTTCCCTTCGCTATGATTTTTTCCATTCAAATCAGGGTTGTTCTGTTCGTTAAGATAAACCTCAGCCCACATCACAGGAAGGTCTTTAAAGGCCTTGGTGCCAGTAAGATATTCGCTGATTATATCTGCGTTAATAAGGCTCTCCAAGCCCAAGGTATCCACCTTACTTCTGCTACCACTCAAGACCAGATCGAGTGCTTGGAGAATTGAGCTTTTTCCAGACTCGTTGTCCCCGATGAGTAAGTTCATATCATCATTGAAATCGGTGTCGAATTCGCGAAAACGCCTAAAATTATGAAGCTTCAGCTTTGTAACGATCTTGTTCAACTTTTTCTCCCCTGTAGCTTGCAAACCAATTCCCTTGCGGCAATCGGACAACCCACTCTC
>JAUWCU010000108.1 GCA_030609135.1 Candidatus Stahliibacteriota bacterium
GGTCCATATTTTATTGATGTAAAGACAGGTGTCGAAATGAACTCCGTGAAAGGCTTAGCATTTTTTTTGGTAAGTAAATCTTTGAACGGTTCCTCATCCTTTGGTAATATTCCCTTATTGACTAGAAAATCATGATTGAGGATTTGTGGATTCTGTTTTCCAACAAAAATAATGCTAAGAAATTGACCTTTAAATTTAGCCGTGATTAAACTCCTGAATTAGATTGCTTTTATCTATCATTATTGTCAACGCATCTATATTTTACTTATTCTATGTATGAAGTCAATAACTATATTCTTCCGAAGATGACTGAATTTTATGTTCCTCCATCTTCTCGCAAAGGAAAAGTATCAGAAAATACGACAGCAACTTCGCAACCTCTTCAAATTCGATGAACAAGCGTTCCTCACATAGCAATTCTTCGATCTCGATCACAAAATCATATGGTAAATAGCAATATCGTTTAGCTAATTTCGGTTTCTGGTAGGGCTGTGGGGTCAAATCTTGAATAGTGAATAGGATGTCACGGTTTAATTGAAAAGGTAGCGGGTTTTGACATTTTACAAATCACGCTATGAGTTTTGGGTAATTTATTGACTTAAACTGAAAATCCTTTATAATACACAGAACAGATACTAGATATTAGATGCTGGATACTAGTGCAAAAAATGGGAGAAATTGGAAGGGGGGCAGAGCCCCACCTTTGCGCCCGTAGTTCAATTGGATAGAACGGCGGATTCCGGTTCCGCAGGTTGCGCGTTCGAGTCGCGCCGGGCGTGTCCCAATTTTGCCCAAATTTAGAATTTGGCTGCAAAATTGAGGACCCCGCATCCACCGAAGGTGGAAAGGGATTTCCTTAATGGTCTTTGAAATCTCTGATTTGGCTGCAAAATTGAGGACCCCGTTCGAACGAAGTGAGTAACGGGGTATCATTAATGTTAGGCTGTTGAATCATTATTATTTACCCCTCACCTTAATCCTCTCCCCTTAAGCGGAGAGAAAATTGTGGGATGACTGACTCCCCTTAAGCAGAGAGGAAATTGTGGGATGACTGACTATCCTACAAGGGAAGAGGTATATGTGAAACAGAATTCGACGTTTCGTAGTATCTCTTTAATCATTTATTACGGAGAACATGAAATAGTTCTCATTTTGGGTAATGAATATAGGAACAGTAGGAATCGGGCATTAATAATTGTAGTTGTCCAATTTATTGGACCACCTGATAAACCCCGCTCCTTCATAAGGGGCGTGGGTAAATCACCTGTCTGCCTCGGGCGGAGGCGACTACATCTATACCGTGGATGATATGAAAACTAATTCATGTTCTCCTTAGTATCTGTATCGCTGTAATTGACATCCCAAAGGGATGAAAGGAGTGAAGCAATGGATTTTTATGATGCAATCAAGAAAAGAAAGAGTGTCAGAAAGTACAAATCAGACCCAATACCTGATGAGGTGTTGGATAGAATCCTTGAAGCTGGTCGCATTGCACCCTCGGCTAAAAATATCCAACCATGGCGTTTCATAGTTATAAAAGACCCGGAAATCAAGAAAAAAGTTGCTGAAGCGAGCCGCGGTCAACTCTGGATGGCTGATGCTGATGTTATACTTGCCGGTTGTATCCTTGAGAAAATCGCCTGGGGACATATGGGTGGGTATATGAACTCAGGTCCAGTTGATCTGGCAATTGCCCTTGACCACATGATCATTGCCGCGGCAAATGAAGGGCTCGGCACATGCTGGATTGGTGCGTTCGTTGAACAGGACGTCAAGAATATTCTGCTGGTTCCTGAAGATGTCAGAGTTATGGCACTCACACCGATTGGGTATCCAGCAGAAGAACCAAAAGACCGGGGAAGGAAAGCCCAGAAGGAAATAGTATCGTACGACCGATACTGACTTGCACGCAAAAGCTGAAGCCAGACTTCGTTGGAGCCACATCCGCTTTAGCGGATTGAAATCACGCTGACGCTGAAGAAACAAGCGTACAGCGTCTTCAAAGCACTGAGCACTATGCTCTTTGCTCTATGCGAATTTCTAAAAATTGTAACGTACTATGGATTTGGCTTGTCCTGTCCTCACATCAAAATCAATGATCACACAGTTGGCAATAACACTGCCTTTTTCCACCTTGAATTTGTGGGGTATGGAAAGCAAGAAATGGTCAATGACTTCTTCTTTTTTGACACCGATCACGGAATCTCGCGCGCCAACCATTCCGACATCAGTAATATATGCAGCCCGGTTATTAATGACCTGTTCATCAGCGGTCTGTACATGGGTGTGGGTTCCAACACATGCAGTAACGTAGTCTGATAAATAGAACCCCAGCGCCCTTTTTTCGCTTGTTGCCTCGGCGTGAAAATCAACAAAGATATTACAGGTCTCTCTGCGCATCGCCTCAGCAATACTTCGACCTATTTTGAATGGATCTCTTTTGGCTAACATAAACACTCGCCCTTCCAGATTCATTACGCCAATTTTAATAGCCTGTTTTTCATAGACTGCAAACCCTGAACCAGGTACGCCTTCAGGATAATTGGCTGGACGCAAAATTCGCTTCTCCTGCTTGAGGTAATCATAAACCGCTTTATGCTTCCAAACATGATTACCTGTAGTTATACAATCAATCCCAGCCTCAAATAATTGCCTGGCTGTTTCTTCCGTAATGCCGATCCCACCTGCAATATTTTCGCCTTGAGCAATCGAGAAAAAAATATCTTCTTTTTTCAGCAATTCCGGAAGGTTTGCACAAACCCTGCTTCTACCCGGGCTACCAATAATGTCTCCAATAAATAACAATTTCATAACACAGATTTCACCGATGAAAATATAACATAAATAACACAGATAAAAGGTGCAGATAACACAGATTAGGCATCATGGAAGACAGTATTATTATAAAATTGTGGAAAGGGCATCAATATATTCATCAATTTCGTTTTTGGTTCTTTTTTCAGTAACCGAAATTAAAAACTGATTTTTTTTGTTCTTATCAAAAACTGACAAAGGTACGCCGCCAAATATCTTGTATTGAAGAAGAGAATCTAATATTTGATTGGCTGGTTTATCAGTTTCGACGACGAATTCTTTAAAGAACTCTTGCTCAAAAGCTGGTTTGATACCTTTCAATTCCTTTATTCTATTGAATAAGTAGTGGCTTTTTGATACGCATAGATTACCAATATCTATAATACCTTGCTTACCAAGGGTGCATAAATAAATCAAAGAACTCAATGCGCACAATGCTTCATTTGTACAGATGTTGGAAGTCGCTTTTCCCCTCCGGATATGCTGCTCACGGGTTTGTAAAGTCAATACATAGCCACGCTTACCATCCACATCAGTTGTCTCAGCAACAATACGACCGGGCAATGACCGTACGTATTTCTGTCGGGAAGCAAAAATCCCCAAAAGAGGACCGCCAAACCCTTGAGCAATCCCCAATGCCTGTCCTTCACCAACTACAATATCTGCATTGTACTCACCAGGTGGTACTACCACACCCAAAGAAACAGGATCAATAATGGAAATCAACAGAGCTCCATGCTTGTGCACTATCTGCTCTATCTCTGCTATATTTTCAAAGAAACCATAGAAATTAGGGTGCTGAATACAAACACAACTGGTTTTATCGTCAATAAGTCCTTCAAGGCTTTTCATGTCACACAAGCCATCTTTTGAAGGACAACCTACTATCTCCACGCCGCATTCTTGCGTGTATGTATGTGTTATTCTCTGGTAAAATGGATGTATAAGATCCGCGAGGATTACCTTGTTTTTTCCAGTGATAGCACATGCCATGTGGCATGCTTCAGCCAAGCCTGACCCACCATCATACATCGAGGCATTGCCTATATCCATGCCCGTAAGTTCGCACACCACGCTCTGGTATTCAAATATGGTCTGCAAGGTTCCTTGTGATACTTCTGCCTGATAAGGCGTGTAAGCAGTGTAAAATTCACTGCGCAATAGCAAACTGTCGATGATCGCGGGGATGTAGTGATCATAAACACCCGCGCCCAGGAACGAAACGTACTCACTGCTATTGTAGTTCTGATTTGCTAATTCCTTCAAGATTTTTCTAACACCACATTCGCTCACCGCATCGGGCAAACCACATTGCCCTTGATGCTGCAGATTCTTTGGAATAATTTGGTCGATTAAATCCGAAAAAGAAGATACTCCAAGTCTGGTTAGAATATCCTTCTCGTCCTGGGGGGTAAGTGGCAAATAATGCATTAGTGTTTAGCGATTAATTCTTTGTACTGCTCAGGTGTTAATAGAGTCTCAGCCTGACTTGGATCATCAAGCTTTGTTTTGAAAAGCCATCCCTCACCATAAGGATCTTTGTTAATGATAGAAGGATCACTAACTACCTTTTCATTTATTTCGATAATTTCACCAGTAAGGCCAGCATATAGGTCGCTCACTGCTTTGACTGCTTCTATTGTCCCAACCGGTTCACCCGCGTTCACTTTTCTACCGACTTCTGGTGGTTCGATCATAACAATATCAGACAACTCTGACTGCGCATAATCAGTAAGGCCTTCAAGTGCTGTATCACCTTCTATTTTAACCCACTCATGTTCCTTTGTATATTTCAGCCCTTCCATTATGTTTGCCATTTTACCTCCTTTCTCTTTATCTCCCCATCTATCATTTACGACTGCCTTGCTTGTAGAATGGACCTTTGATAACTTCGGCATCTACCGGGGTCTTACCTATAACTTTGATTCTTGTACCTACTTTGTTATGAGGTTTCTCAACATAGCCAATGCCCATCCCCTTATTCCTTGATGGAGAAAAGGTTCCTGAAGTCACGAATCCGATTTTTCTATCTTCGGCATGAATCTCTTGATGGGGTCTTGGAATGCCTTTGCCGATTACTTCAAAACCAACAAGTTTTCGTTTGACCCCAGCTTCTTTAATCTTTAACAGTTTATCACGGCCAATAAAATCGCCTTTGTCAAATTTGACCACCCAGCCTAGACCCGCTTCCAAAGGGTTGGTTGTTTTATCTATGTCATTACCATAAAGACAGTATCTCATTTCAAAACGCAACGTATCCCTGGCACCAAGGCCGATTGGTTTAATATTGTACTCTGCTCCTGCATCAAATATCATCGGCCAACATTGCACAGCGTATTTCTTGTCCACGTACACTTCAAAACCGTCTTCACCAGTATATCCGGTACGTGAAAGAAGTACTGGAATACCTTGCATTTTTACCTCAGTTGCCCAATAATACCTCAATGTCGAAAGGTCAAGATCAAAGACTTTCTGCATGACCGACTCAGCCTTTGGTCCTTGAACTGCTAACTGACCAATATCATCACTGATATTCTTGATGTCAATATCATATTTCTTATTGTTGATAATCCATTGATAATCCTTATCAGTATTCGCGGCATTTACGACCAATAAAATTCGGTCTTTGAAGTTATATACCAGAAGATCGTCAACAATACCGGTATCAGGGTATAGCATAGTTGAATACTGAATCTGGTTCAATTCGAGCTTTGATGCATCATTAGTTGTCAAATAATTCACGAATTTTAACCGGTCTTTGCCTAAAATCTCAATCTCTCCCATGTGAGACACATCGAAAACACCTACATCAATGCGCACAGTGCGGTGCTCAGGGATAATACCTTCGAATTGAACAGGCATTAAAAATCCAGCGAATTCAACAATCCTTCCATTATTTTTCACGTGCATTTCGTAAAAAGGGGTCTTTTTTAACATGAGGTAATTATATGCAAAAATAGCGAGAAGTCAATATGATCCAGGGATTTGGATTCCCTGGTCAAGCCAGGGAATGACAACGGCGGGAGACAGGGAATGACCCCTTCGTTTTGTCATTATCCAGCTTACTTTCATGTCATCATCCGGCTTGTTTGCCTGTCATCATCCGGTTTAACTTTCGTGTCATCATCCGGTTTAACTTTCGTGTCATCATCCGGTTTAACCGGATGATCCAGAGAAAATGAAAAACTTGATTTCTGGATTGCCCGATCGAGTCGGGCAATGACCCCTTCGTTCCGTCCCCGAGAATCCTCGCCCCCGGCGGGACAACCGATTAACCATAAAGGATCTCTATCTATCTCGCCAAAATAGCAGTCTTTTTCGCCTTTGTCACCTTGTTCTGATAACAATATTCAAGATAGACAATATACAAACCTGTTGGCAAATCTTTTCCCCCTGTTTTGCCATTCCAATAAATAGTTCCAGATGATAGCGGACATAATACTTTCTTGCAAAGAAACTGTATTAATTTACCGCGGCTGTCAAAAATCGCGATATTCATCAAGCCGCCAGCATCTGGGAGCCGGTAATCAATCTGTAGATTATCTTCGAAACCATCATTATTCGGAGTGAAAATAGCTGGATAAAGTACCAATTCACCGATTTCACCCACAACCCTGAGCTCTTTGAACGCCATATTATTTGTCAGGTTTCTATCGCATGGGAAGTTAACTTGAAAACCAAGTACATGTACTCCTTGTTCTGGATGTTCATAGGTATAGCCAATAGAAACACTATCTAAGGGACATACAAGGAGTCCGCTTATTTGAGTTATCAATTCATCCGAACTCAAGATGCTATCATTGTTCTGGTCATCAAACACTACAAGTAAATAGTCATCAGTCTCCCTAAGACCATAGTTCTTTATTCTCACTTTGATGTGGACATCTTCTTTAGTCTTCAAAACTGCCGGAGTGAAAACAATAGACTGTGATTCAATCGCAAGATCAAAGGCATTAGTCGTGCTGTTTTCGCTGCCTGGACTACCTCCGGTTGAATCTATACAGATATGCCAGTTAGTAACAGTATCAGGCAATAATAATTCTATGCGTTCCCAGGATATACCATCGCCTGGGTCAGAGGGGAAATAGTCTAAAGTGTCGTATGGGGTTCCAAAGGATGTCGTACAGGCATGAAGGACTGAAAAAATAATCAAAGGGTCTGATGTCTGAAGTCCATTACCGATCGTTGTATCATCAGTAGTAAGGATCAGTGTTGAATCAGGGAAATCATAGGGTTGAACATTACCGCCGGCTGTATCATGACTCGTATATTCACGGTCAAGTACCAGTCCATACGAATGAGGATAAAGGAGCGTGGAATGAATTCTTAAACCCGGGTATTTTACGAGAATTGCATCATCTTCCCACGGACAGATCTCATCCGGGCTGACGTCAAAGTCATAGATCAAATAATCTGATAAATCAATCGTATCCGAACTCAGATTATAAATCTCAACATACTCATTTCTATCTCCACAAGTCTGTTCTGAACCTTTAACATTGGACATCACTTCAGTGATGATGACTGGTGAACCTGCAAAAATAAGCAGTAATACAAGCATGCGCTACCTCCATCTGATTATAGCAAAAATCCTTGGAGCAACCTGATAAATCAGGTAACTACACTTTTGTAGTTGTCCAATTCATTGAACCACTTACTACTGTAGTCGCTCAATTCATTGAGCAGCCTGATAAATCAGGCAACTACACACCGAATCTTCCAGAATAACAAGAGTTACTCTCTCATTGCATTCCCCGTAGCTACACGACGGGGCAGGCGAGATCTTCGATAAGTCATTAAAAACGTTTGGAGCGTTAATATCGTTTCGACCGTTTAAAACCGTTATTACGTGTTTTCCTTACGCTCTATCTATCCCGCCTGTCCCGTAAAATGTTAATCATTCAGCGGGGTGGAATGCGTTAGTTATTCCATTGGGACGCTCTTCGCGCTACTCACTACGCTTTACGATCTTCGCATTGGTGCCCCTCATTTCATTCATTTCATCAACCTTTGGTTGATTCGATATCTTCGACAGAACACTCAATCCAGCTCCTTCGTGAAGGGGCTGGATTGGTGGAGGCGGCGGGAATTGAACCCGCGTCCGAAACGCTTCGATGAAAAGGACTACATACTTAGTCTCTTTATGTTTCTCCTCATGCGTCACCAAAAGACAGGTCTGCATGAGATAGCCTTTTCAACTACCCTCTCAATCCATAAGGCGAGAATTGACAGGTTTCAGCCCTATATGACGCCTGACCCTGAGCTGGGCTGACCACCCAGGCAGACGTAGCTGCATTTATTATGCAGCTAGAGCATATCCGTATTCAGGATGTTTTTTTCTCAGGTCGGATTAACGAGGTGGCCAGAACCCTCGGTATGCCCTTTTTCATTTCAATCGTCTCGTCAAGACCGATCGCCCCCATAAAAACATTATAAACAATTACATTGATTTGTCAATACAGTTCTATGAGATTTCTGATTTATCAGAAATCAAAATACCCAGCCAAGCCAAAGGCATGGTCAAAGAAAAATCTACGAATACGGTGTACGACACACGAGTACGTCTGTTCTATTCTCAAATCTACAATCTAAAATCTGAAATTCCATGTTCCCCTTCTAAAATCTATATGCCCCTCAAATGTTCATA
>JAUWCU010000004.1 GCA_030609135.1 Candidatus Stahliibacteriota bacterium
TGGGAGAAATGGTGAAAATCGTATTCGTGAATCGTGCATCGTACTCGTAAAAAAACGATAATTGACTAAATTTATCCCGCCTGTCCCGTCGTGATAAACAGCGGGGTAGTTCATTAGAACACCGAGACCCAAATCCCAAGCTCCAAGAACCAAGTTCCAAGAAGCAAGAAGACACGGAGATAAAGAGAAGGGACGAAGTTGGGAAGTTATGAGGATTGGAAGATGAGAGATTCCGGCGGAGAGAGTAAATGGAGTGCAACGGCTGGTCCTGAACTTGATTCAGGATGCATGCAGTAGCAAGCTACTGCACTCCGTAGCCACGCTTCGTTGAAGACACGTTCGTCTACGCCGAACTGGAGACATGCTAACGCTGTAGTTGTCTGATTTATCAGACAATGCCCGATAAATCGGGCGACTACGATTCATTGAAACAATGCCCGATAAATCGGGCGACTACGATTCATTGAGTCATTATATAGAGGAAACAAACAAAATGTGGGCAAGGTTACTCTGCACCCTGCCCACATTTCAGATTGTGTATACGTCAACTAATCTTCTATCTCTAACAGCTTGGATATCTCATCCCAGTGTTTCTTGACGAGATTTTTGTTGAACTGAGGGACTTTATCGGCAATTTTCTTCATTTGTTTCATTGAATTCAATCCTGTTTTCATCATATCTTTCTGAGCCTCAGGGATATTGGGATCTTTCAGTTGTTTTTCAATTTCTACCAGGCTCGCTTCCATTTCGCTCATTTGTTCTGCCATCATAATAGCAATTGAAGCCATCCAGGTTTTGGCAAAGGCAGGCCAGAATTCATTCCACGGCATACCAGCGGCGGTTAATTTGGCGTTAAGACCAGGGACTTCCTTGTCCATGGTCGCAAACTGACCTATCCAACCTTCCCAATTTTCTTCATCACTTTTAAACTCCTTGCCGGATTCATCAATTGTTTTTTTCGCCACCGGAGCCGCCTTCATAAACTTCTGGAGTTCTGCTTCAGTTAGTTTACCATAAGCTACTTCGCTACCTGCTTTGCTTTCAGTGGGCTCGGCTTTAGTCTCGCCTTCAGGTGGTGCACCACAAAAAGCTACAAAAAGAACACTCAATAAGCCCAGCATCAACAACTTTTTCATCAATACCTCCTTTTGAAGTTGTCCTCTATTATACATAGTTTGAATATTAAATCAAGTGGGAACTAACAAAATTCCTAAGCCGACTCAACGCGATTTTTACCGAGTCGTTTCGCCCGGTAAAGAGCGCGGTCCGCGATTTGAATTAATTCTACTTGGGTCTCTGCATTACTCGGGTAGGTCGCAACGCCGATCGATATCGTCATTCTTTTTCTATCGCGACCTTTTTTTGTTAGCTGCTTTCCTTCAACTGCAAAGCGCAGCCTCTCAGAAACCTTTAAAGCCAAAGGATGACTCGTTTCTGGAAATATAACCACGAATTCTTCACCGCCGTAACGTGCTACAAAATCCGTATCGCGTAAATTCCTCTTTAATGTATCTACGATGTGAATTAGCATCTTGTCACCTGCGACATGACCAAAACGATCATTGAAACTCTTGAAATCATCCAGATCAATCATCGCGAGACTCAACTGCCTTGAATAACCCCTTGCTTTTTTTAGTTCATTATCAAGCATGAGGTTGAAATGTCTTCGATTAGCAATCGTGGTTAAGGCATCGGTCAATGAGAGCTCCTTGGTTTGATCGTACAACCGCGCGTTCTCAATCGCAATAGCAGCCTGTGAAGCAAATACTGAAAACATATGTAGATCTTTTTCAGTAAAGGCAGCGAGTTTATCGCTTTCAATATCGAGAACACCGATTACCTCTCCTTTTATCTTCAGTGGAACAGCTGCTTCGGATTTGGTTGACTTCTTCAACATATGATAAAAAGGGACTTTTGAAACATCAGGCGCATAATGCAATTCGCCGGTCCAAGCAACATGACCGCAGATACCCTGCTCACCGATTTTCAACCTGACCTTCTTGTAAATTCCAGACGTATAACCATGGGCTGCCTTGACATATAGTTCCTTTCCTTTGATAAGAAGAATCGCGATGTTTGCATAACCAAAAGTATTACGTATGACTTTGAGGATCGTATCAAGAACATCATCAAGTTCCAGGGTCGAAATCAGGGATTTGGCAATGGTAAAGGAAACAGTCAGTTCTTTTGCGTTGTCTTTTGCCTGTTCATAAAGATGGGCATTGTGCAGAGCAACACTAAGACAGTCTGCAATCAATTCGAGAATTCTGATCGTATTACTGTTAAAGGCATTCAGCTCATCACACTCAATATCCAACACGCCGATCATTTTTCTTCCAACTTTTAGAGGCAAAGCGAATTCTGACTTGGTACTGATTTGGCCATAGGCGCGATAGAGCTTTTCCTTAGAGACGTCATTTGCCACGATTTTCTTGCCAGCCTGTGCCACCGTACCAACTATACTCTGACCCAACTTGAGTTTGAGGTCTCTCGGCACTTCATCCCGAAACCCTTTAGCCAACTTTCTGAGAATAACTACATTCTTTTCTACTAAAAAGATCGAAACATTGAAATTACTGAAATGTTGAAGAATAGACTTTGTGACATTTTCGCAGATCTTTTCGATATCAAGGCTTTTAGTCAATTGGTGGGCGATCTTGTTCATCACCTCAAGCTCTTTGGCTCTTTTCACTTCCTCTTCGATCAACCTTGTATTGGCAACGACGATTGCTGCTCTGGCGGCAATCCGGTTCAGCAGATACTCATCTTCTTCAGTATAAACATTATTATGCTTGTAATTTTGAACTGTGATTACGCCTTCAACATTGTTTTTGTAAATCATGGGAACGCCTAACCAGCTTCTGGCATTCCTGCCAAGCGGTTTGACACCGATCTTTCTGCAAAACTGCTTCAGGTTAGAATTAATACGAACTGACTTTTTTGTCCTAATAACATATTCAGTCATGCCTTTTGACAAAACCCGGGGGGCAACATCTTCTTCCACGCCGTTTATCTTGTAGATCTCGAAACTAATTATGTTCTCATCACGGTTGTAAAGGGCAATATAAAAATTGCTGCAGTCAAGAACCTTACCAATTTCCTGGTAGATTTTCCTGATAACCTTACTCAGATCATACGATGAACCAAGGATATTATCGATCCTTACGAAAAGCTGTCCCCTTTTCTTCTCCCTACTCATATCGAACCTTAATAGTATAGCACCAAAATAATCGTTTGTCAACAGCCTGTCTTAGATTTCTTAAGAAGTCAGAAATCTTCGATTACAATGATTATACTAATAGATATCAGAGATTTAAAGTCATGAAATATCAGTGTAATCTTTCTTGCATCGATGCCTGCCCCGTAAGTTATTATACTTATGGGGTAATCGAGAGAGCTCTGAATGTTTTTTCAGAGCTCTCATCAATTGACAACACCAGAAAAATACGTATAATCTTTTATATGATTGAGAAAATAAGCGTCCGTACACATCGCCGAGATGAATTATGCGATATCACAAAGCAAATTCAGCATGTAATAAACAAACAAAAGGTCAAAGATGGCATCTTGCACATATTCTGTCCACACACCACTGCCGCGCTCACGATTAATGAGAATTGCGATCCAGCTGTGCAGAACGATATCTCTGACACCTTAAACAAACTCATACCAGCCAATGCCGGGTATAAACATGCCGAGGGTAATGCTGATGCCCACATCAAATCAGCTATCACCGGTTCTTCAAGAACCCTTTTCATAGAAGGTGGTAATATCTCTTTTGGAACCTGGCAAGGGATATATTTATGCGAATTTGACGGCCCAAGAACAAGAGAAGTGTGGGTAAAAATTCTAAAAGAATGAATTTTTGCGCAGCAAAAAGATGAATGCGGATTTATACAGATTTATTTATCCGTTTGAATCAGTTCAAATCTGTTTGCATCTAATTTTTTAGAATAAAAAATTAAGGAGGAACGATGCATAAGAAACTATTCATCCCCGGACCGACTGAAGTCAGGCAGGATATACTTGATGCCCAAACAGAAAAAATGATTGGTCATCGCAGCAAAGCATTTACTGAGTTATATACCGGCATTATCAAAAAACTCCAGGAACTGCTCGCAACGAACAACTTCATTACGGTACTAACCGCTTCAGGCACTGCCTTTATGGAAGGAGCGATCAGAAACTGCGTGAATAAAGATGTATTGTGTTGCGTGAACGGAGCTTTTAGTGACCGGTGGTTCAAAATAGCTCAAAAATGCGACAGAAATCCAGAGGTGATTACTTTGGACTGGGGTAAGGCGATAAAACCCGAGATGGTCGAAGCGAAGTTGCAAGAGAAGAAATATGAAGCCGTAACCCTTGTACAGAATGAGACATCTACTGGTGTACGCAACCCTATTGAGGAAATCGCTGAGGTGTTGAAAAAATATCCAGATGTACTCTTCCTGGTTGATACAGTCAGTTCACTGATGGGTGACAAGATTGAGATTGGAAAACTCGGGATCGACGTCTGCTTTGCTTCATCACAGAAAGCCTTTGCACTACCACCCGGTCTTGCAGTCTGTGTAGTCAGTGATAAGGCATTAGAAAAGGCAAAAACCGTAAAAGGTCGCGGACTTTATTGCGATTTTGTCGGACTTAAAGACTACTTTGATAAAAAAGGACAGACCCCTTCAACACCAGCCATCTCACTTATGTACGCAATGGACAAGCAACTCGAGAAGATTAAGGCAGAAGGCATGGAAAAGCGCTACGAGAGACACGTTGCAATGGCTAAGTATGTACAAGACTGGGGCAAGAAGTACTTCAGCATGTTTTCTGAACCAGGCTATGAGTCAATTACAGTCTCGTGCATGAACAATACCCGCGGTGTCAGCATCGCGGATTTGAATAGTGAACTCGGAAAACGTGGCTTTGCGATCTCCAATGGCTACGGCAAACTAAAGGAGAAAGCATTTAGAATTGCCCATATGGGTGATTTGACGGTTGATGAGATTAAGGAATTAATCGATAATATTAATGAAATACTTGGAATATAATCAAAAGAGGGCTTGAGAAGGCGAATTGAAGGCAAATATAAGGCGATAGAATAAAAGTATGTGGGAGCGGGTTTCTACCCGCGATAATCGAACCTGGAAAGGCTCTCCCACAATCGGAGACACGGAGAAAAAAGATGGATGAAAACTCATCGCGTAAATCCGTGCTGATATCTGCGGAAATTTGGGCAAAAGTCGCAAAGGAGGATAAGAAATGAAGGTTTTGATTGCTGACCCAATTGCTCCACAAGGCATTGAGATATTAAAGGATGCCGGTTTTGAAGTTATTGAAAAAACCGGCTTGAGTCCTGAAGAATTAGCAAAGGTCATATCTGATTATGACGGGATAATTGTGAGAAGCGCCACCAAGGTGACTAAAGAGGTGATCGAAGCGGCAAAGAACCTGAAGGTTATTGGTCGAGCAGGTATTGGCTTAGACAATGTCGACCAAGAAACAGCCAAGAACAAAGGGGTAAAAGTAGTCAACACGCCGACCGCGACTTCAATCTCAGTGGCAGAGCTTGCTCTAGGTATGATGTTTGCTGCGGCACGCCGAATCCCCCAGGCAAATGTATCTACCCGAGCTTCGAAATGGGAAAAGAAGAAATTCAAGGGATTTGAATTGTACGGTAAGAGACTCGGCATAATCGGGCTTGGTCGAATTGGAACAGAATTAGCAAAACGCGCCAAAGCTCTGGGTATGTCAGTAAAAGCCTATGATCCATACGTGAAAACGAGCGACTATGCTGACATTGTTGACTTTGAAACTCTTATCAAAGAAGCTGATTATATCTCGCTACATATCCCTAAAACAAAAGAAACCGAGCACATCCTGGACAAAGCCGCCTTTGAAAAGATGATGGATAACGTTGTGATAATCAATTGCGCACGCGGCGGTGTCGTTGATGAAGGCGCCCTGTATGATGCAATCACTTCTGGCAAAGTACGCATTGCTTGTATTGATGTTTACGAAAGTGAACCAGCAAAAGAAAACAAACTTTTCGAACTCGACCAGGTTATTGTAACACCACATATCGGTGCACAAACCAAAGAAGGACAAACGCGCGCCGGTACGCAAATAGCTGAACTGGTAAGGAATGCACTGAAGTAGTTGGATAGTCTAATAGTCGGATAGTCGGGAAACAAAGGATATCAGGGTATCAGATAATCAGGATATTAGACTATACGACTATAAGACAATAAGACTATCAGGCTGTTGATTTAGTGGAGTAGGGGCTTTCCTCCAGAACCGATGGTTCTTACGGAACCAGAGGTTAGCCCCGTTAAAAGCAATGAAATTTCATCGGTTTTCACGAGCATAAATGCTCTACTCCAGTGAAAAATGACTTTTTCAACAGTTTGAATAAAACTATATTTTGAAGGAGAAGAAATGCCTGAGATGAAAGCATTCAAAGGAATAAGATATAACCTTGAGAAACTGCCTGATCTAACTGATGTTATTTGTCAACCTTATGATCAAGTAACAAACAAAATGGAGCGCGCATACAAAAACCAAAGCCCGTACAATTTCATTCGTCTCGTCCTCACCAAATACTCTGAAGGACATAATCGCCAGCGGGAGTACCGGGATGCGAAAAGACATGCAGAGACATGGTTAAAAGAAGAAATATTCAAGAGTGACGATAAAGAGACGATATACCCTTATTGGCAAGAGTTTACAGTTAATAAAACGGAATATATAAGGAAAGGTTTTATCTGTTTGGTCAGACTTGAGGAATTAGGCAAAGGCAATATATTCCCTCACGAAAGGACGCTTTCAAAACCAAAAGCAGATCGTCTAAACCTGCTGAACATCACGAAAAAGGACTTTGAACCAGTGTTCTTGCTTTATACGGACACCCAGAATCACGTGAATGGCTTGCTCGAAAAGTACTGCAAAGACAAACCTCTCGTCGAGGTCAAGGATAACAATAACGTAACTCATAAATTATGGCGAATCGACAAAACCAAGCCAATTGAAGAAATTACTGAGTTCTTAAAATCATCGATTTTTGTAATTGCTGATGGGCATCACCGTTATGAAACTGCTTTCAACTACAGTAAGGAACTGGGCGACGTTGATAAAAACCATCCGGCAAATTTCAAGATGATCGCCCTCATCAATATCGAAGACCCGGGTTTAGTCATTTTGCCGACGCACCGGCTCATTAGAAATCTTGGCGACTTTAGTTTGGGCAGCTTTCTTGAAAAAACGGAGAAATACTTTGATATAAAAAAAACCGACAAAGATAATATCCTCCATGATCTGGCAGAAATGAAATCTAAGGCTTTTGGTTTTTATAGCTCGCAAACTGCCTACATCCTAACCTTAAAGTCAAAAAAATGCATGAAGGAATTACTGGCTGACCGTAGTAAGGAATACTGTGATCTGGATGTCGCAATACTCCACACCCTGTTGATCGAAGATGTCCTTGATATAAATCCCGAGAAGATAGAAGAACACGTGCGCTATGAACGAAGTGCGCAGGACGCTATGAGACGGGTTGATATTGGTGCCTTTCAGTTCTGTTTTTTCTTAAACCCCACGCGCTCTGAGCAAGTAAAAAAAATCGCCGAGAACAAGGAACGAATGCCTCAGAAATCAACTGACTTTTACCCCAAACTCATTTCCGGGCTGGTTTTCTATGATGTAGAAAAATAGGAATGACTCCATCAAATATGTTGTAGAACGCAAATGCCCGGTAAACCGAGCCGGATGTTTGATGTACAAAAAGTAGAAAATTGACACGTCCACTAAATGGCTGACAAAATCAATAACCGAAAACATGGGATTAAGCCATCCGGTTTTTTTGAATTACCTTTTATTGGTCGTAGAAAAGAACAAGAAATTTTAAAAGCCAAATTTAACTCGGCTCTGGAATATCAAGGAAGCTGTCTACTTATCACGGGTGAACCAGGCATAGGAAAAACAAGACTCATTAATGAATTCACGCTCGAAAAAACTAAAGACTCGATAATCATCAATATTAGAGTAAAGCCGCATATATCCCAAGCAAGAGAGTTGTTTGCTGAAATTATTAAATATTATTTAAACAAGACCCCCAATATTGTAAGAACTATTACCCGTATTATTAACAAAAAAATATACAATGAGTTTGCTGAGATGATTCCCGAGCTAAAAACCTATTATCCTTATGAGCCTAAAATAATAAGTGATGATAGAACTCGTATAAATATGAATGAAATTTTCTATCAGTTCATGGCTAATCTATCTAATTTTGCTCCGGTAATTTTAATTATTGAGAATATCCACGAATCTGGCTCTGATTTCCTTGCCATGCTACAATATTTTCTTCAAAATTCAGAATCCTTGCCCATTTTATGTATTCTAACATCACGACAAAATCTAAAGATTACAAAGTGGTACGACGGCGTCAATTTGAAACATGTTGAAAAAATAATAATGAGTGGATTGAAAGAAGAGGATATCCGAGAACTGAATAATTTACTATTGGGCAATGACCTCGATGAATCTTTTTTTGTATGGCTCAGCAATCGGACAAAAGGAATTCCATTATTTATAAAAGAATTCTTGTATGCATTATTTGAAAAAGGCATAATATTTTTTGACAACAAAGATACTAAATGGAAGACAATAGAAGCATATTCCCGTATTATTGTCCCCGAGACAATTACTGAAACGATAAAGACGAGGCTTAACAGATTTGCCAATAAAGAAAGGCAACTTTTAAAGTATGCCTCAGTGATTGGTGAAGAATTCAATCCGTCCTTATCGATTTTTAAACGCCCCAAAAAAATATTGCCAACGCTGTTAAAAACCGCCATTATAGTCAAAAGGGAATACAATTATGCATTTTCCCATCCTTTAATCAGAGATGTCATATATCAAGATATAGAAAAAGAGGAAAGGTTAAAACTCCATCGAATACTGGGTGAATATTTTTTTAAAAAGAACGACCGGATTAATGCTGCCAAACATTATTTGCTCGCGGAAAATAAAAGTTTACAAATAATTAATTTATTATTAAAACTTGGTGAAGATTTCGGGAAATCAGGTAACAACCCTCGAGCCTTATCATATTTAGAAAAAGCCTTCAGCATGGCAAAATCAATGAGGAAAATCTCAGCTAGGAAGATGTTTGATATAATGTTCAATTACGCATCAAATTTATTACGTATTGGTAAATTCAATAAAGTGATTGAGGTTTCAGAAGCAATTATCAAATTATTAAAAGGAAACCTGAAAATAATAAAAAAAGAAAAACTTGCAATGGCTTATAGCACGTATGCACATTCGCTTGTTCGCACAGCAAGGTATGTAGAGGCGATTGAGGCCGCTAAAATAGGCATAGAATTAATCAAAAAAAACAAAACCATTAAGGCTGACAGCACCTTAATCGAGTTGGAAACAGATAGGGCATTTGCTTATAAATACCAATGGCAAACAGATAAAGCACTTAAACTGGGACTAAAAATCAGAAATCGCCTTGTTCAAACATCCAACCCATATCACTGGTATCAGGTATTGAATCTTTTAGGTTCAATATACAATGGCATGGATGATTATAAACGGGCAATCCAATTTCGTAAAAAAGCATTGGACTGCGCCGAAAAATTTCAAAGCGAACCTTTGATCGCTTCAGCAAAGGGTAATCTCGGCATTAGCCTTATGAATGCGGGAGAATTAAAAAATGGAGAAGAACTTCTGCTAAAACACCAGGAATATAGTATTAAAACAGGACGCATAAGAGAAGAAGCACTCTCTTATATAAATCTGGGTTGTTGTTATTTTTACCAGGGTTACCTAAATAAGGCAGAGCATGAGTATTTAAAAGGAATAAAAAAGTGCGAGAAATTTGAAATTAAAGCGGATTTAGTATGGTTCTATAAATTTTATGGGATGTTGCTAATATTTAAAAATGATTATGAACAAGCAAATGAGTATATAGATAAGGGTATTATACTGGCAAAAAAGCTGAAGATTAAGAAATCACTATTTGAACTCTTGATTCATAAAGGACTATTGCTCTATCTGGCTGGTAAGCTAACAGATTTAAGCAAACTAATGAGAAACATCAAGAAGGAATTCGCGCTCGAGTTAAAAACACAACACGGAGAATATCTTATCCTCAAGGGATATCACACGCTTCTGCAGGGTAAACAAGAAAACGGACTGCAGGAAATTGAAACCGGAATGAACATCATGCTCGAACAAAAAGCCTACATTGACCTATTTAGTTTTCTGTACTTCAGTAGCCAGCAACTATTAAAACACAAACATACCGAGCTCAGGGCAAAAGAATATCTGAAAAAAGCGAATGAAATCGCGTTAAAATTCAATATGAAAGGCTGGCTTGATATATTCCAGCCGGGAGCAAAACAAAGTAAATCCCAACCACTCAAAGTATTCTGTCTTGGTAAGCTGCGCATTGAAGTTCCCATACATAGGGAGGGTTTTAGCGACGAATGGCAATGGCAAAAACCAAGACAACTGTTTTCTGTCTTTATCATCAGCATACTCAGAAATGAACAATTGAACCGTGAAAAGATTGGTGCTTTACTTTGGCCTAACCTTGTTTCCTCAAAAATTACGAATAATTTCCATGTTTGTCTTTCTCAATTAAAAAAGGTTATTGGAAAAGAGTATCTTTTTTATAAAAGTGGAGTATACAAACTGAAAAATTTCTGGATAGATGCACTCAAATTCAAAGAGCTGATCCATAATGGTAAGGCAATGATCAATCAAGGAAAAATTCATTCAGCAGAGATTAAATTAAAAGAGGCAATAGGACTTTACAAAGGAAATTTTCTTGAAGATTCTTATGACTCATGGGTTGATGAAATAAGAAATGAATTACTGTCTTTATATAGAAGGGCACTTTTAATGTTAGGAGAAATATATCTGAGAAAACTAAGATTTGATGAAGCAATAGAAATTGGAAAAAATATCCTGAATTTAGATCCATTTGATGAAGAGGGACATAGATTTTTAATAACAAGTTATTCAATAAGTGGTGAAAAAGCAAAAGCAATAAATCAATATAAAAAATGTGCAGATTTATTTCAAAAGGAACTCAATTGCTTACCTTCAGACCAAACGCAGAACCTGTACAAAGGGATTATTGAATAACAGATCGTAGTCGCTCGATTTATCCCGCTTCGTATTATAATTCTATAAATAGGATTGCGGGATTTATCGAGCATTAAACCCACCAATTACCTTTTCCGATAAATCGGATGACTACAAATATAAACATTTAACCATTGCCTTTTCTGATAAATCAGACAACTACAAGCCCTCTGATTCGTCTATTTAATAGTTTCCCTAATAGTTTATATTATAATAGTGCGTGGAAAAAGTCCTGGGAATCTGCCCAAAGTGTGGGTTTGTCTCATTGAACAAGAAGGAGAAATTCTGCCCAAACTGCGGCGAAAGTCTTATAACAGAATGTCCTAATTGTGGTACGCAAATTAACCATCCTCTGGCTCGATACTGTCCGGTCTGTGGTATGGAATACTCCCAATACTTAAAAAAGAAACAAGCGAAGCAACAAGGAAAAAAGGACTGAAATTGAACCAATATACCAAGAATTACCTATTGACATCTGTAATTTTATTATTATTATTACAAGTACTGTTAGTATATAGGGAAGGAGGTGATATTAGTAAAAAAGATAAGAAGAAAAAAATGGAAAGATAGATGATAGATTAACCTATAACCCCGCGTTTTCATACGAAAAAGCGGGATACTGAATTTTGTAACCAAACTAAAATTTGGGCAAAATTCGCAAAAGGAGAAAAAAATGAAAAAATTTGCAACAGTGTTTACATTACTCGGTATTGTCATTGCACTCAATGCATCGGGCATACTGATGGATCCGTATTCGACTTTTCAGTCAAGCGGTTCACATACCTATAATTCTGCCGCTGAGAACTTACCCGATATGAGGATTGCACCAGCTGTGGGTGTAGAAAATAATCCCTTTTACTACGGTCTTACAATACTCACACTCGAAGAAAAACAAAATGCCAGCATAGGAATTGAATTCATGATGCCAGTTTCAGCGGATGTAGAAAAGTTCGCACAGGAAATTGAACAAAAATGGAACAGTGGATATTTTGATGAAGCACTTGCACTCTTTGCTGAACTCAATCAGATGGAAGGTGTTAAAGGTAACGCTCTTATCGGTATATCGTGGAGAATTCCTATACCTGCTCCAGTTTCGGATTGGGCAGATGATGTGCAGATAAGTGCAAGAGACAGTGTTTTTGTGCTTGCAATGGACCATTCTTTTACTAATGACAACCTATTTGCAGTGATTGGGTTCACTGGTGACGGCGTGGCGAGCCGATGGACAGTGAATTTCTCTAGTGATGGCGGCGCTACCTGGGCAGAGACCTTCGCGCTAGGTGGCTTTACCTATGTGATGAACGATTTGGATGGGTGTGTTGTTGACGGTCACTTCCATGTGCTCTATACTGGCGGTACTAGCGGAAGTCCAAATACAATGACATGGCACATGCGTTTTGATGCAGCAGACGGACAACAAGTTACATTACCCAACGGTTCATATAGCTACAATATTTTCAATGCCAGCGGAATTGAGGATGTGGATTTCTCAAGCAACCATGAGCAATTTAATAATAGGCTATATTTCTATTGCATTGATGATGCTGGAACCATCCACAACTACTGGAATAATCCAACCAATGTAAACTGGGCAGGAATCGCCACTAACATCAACGATGCACAACAGGGTCTTGATACTGACTGGAATCTGGATTACTCAACGCATTCTTCTATTCTCTCATATATAAACAATGTAGACCAGGTTAAAATATATGGAAGAGATGGTAATACATGGGATCTTCTCGTTACTTATGGTATACTCAACACGCCTTTCGACGATTTTACAACTGGTATTGGTGGCTACAACGATACGCTTTTCTGTGCTTTCAGTTATGACGGAGCATACATGCAGGTGCGCTACCTTGTTCAGTATGGTGATGGTGGTTCCTGGTATTTTGGATTTCTTGCACCTGATACCATGGAAAGTAACTGGACCCCGGACATAACCCTACGAGGTGGTGGAGGAACACACGGTGTTTATCGTGGTCCGAGCATTGCGGCAGGCTATTATCGGTACCGTGGGTATGCTGGCGCATGGTCAACACCAGAACAGTTTAATAATTATAATATGTCAGGTGAAGTTAAACCGCAGATTGAGTATGTGGGTTCGAGTGCATATGGTATACTTTACAGAACTCCTATTTATAACAATGGAATCTGCTATTTTGATAGAAGCGACTGGGAGCCCGGCATAGAAGAAACATCGCAAGACGCAACTGATAGCTTTATCAGCCTGGCGCCAAATCCGTCCAAAGGAATTGCAAAACTCTCGTATGTCGTGACTAACCAGGGTCATGTCAACATATCACTATTTGATGCTGCTGGTAGAGTTGTCCAAACTTTGGTCAATGAGAGCAAACCAGCTGGTGATTACTCGATTACCATGAATAATGATAATCTCGCATCAGGTATCTACTTTGTGCGTGTTGAAACACCCGATGGTGTGAATACGAAACCGATGACGATCGTCAGGTAAGAGAAAAAACAGTAGAGCGTAATGCGTAAAGCGTATTGCGCAAAAAGTGAGAAGGGGACGGTGTTGCCGTCCCCTTTTTGTTTGATAAATCACCTGTCTGCCTCAGGCAGAGACAACTACAAAATCACGTTTCCCCTGTAGTCGCCCAATTCATTGGGCTATGTTTGATAAATCAAACAACTACAAACCCATACCTGTAGTTGCCCGATTTATCGGGCTGTAAACCATTGCCTATTCCGATAAATCGGATGACTACAAATAAAACTGTGTAAATTCTATTCTCTCTGCCAATGGATTATTTATAATATATTCGCGTATTTTACCTAATGCTTTCTCATTCCTAATAACATGTTCATAATAATTTGGCTGCCAGAGCTTAATACCTGATTGCTTGCTGGTTACCGCTTTCAATCGTCTAACAACCTCTCCTAGTTTGAATTCGCACTGTTCCAAAATCAATATCAAATGAATATGTGTAGGCATTAATACATAGTAACCTGCGCTGACTCCTTTTATTCTTGTTGATATATGCTCAATAAATTGAGCAACTACATCCCGATTTTTTCCCACTATATATGGTCGGCGATAATAAGTACAGACGGTGATAAAGTAATAACCATTTGATGTGTAGTTGTAGTTCTTCAAACGGAGTTCTTTTTTTCTTTTCATGATTTTTATTTTCTTAACATGTTTGATAAATCAAACAACTACAAACCCATACCTGTAGTCGCTCGATTCATTGGGCTGTGTCTGATAAATCAAACAACTACACCAACTTTAACAACTCATCAACAATATCGTCTGATCTTATATCTTCAGCTTCCGCGGCAAAATTGGTGAGTATACGATGCCGCATTACTGGGTGGGCAACATATCTAATATCATCAAAACTCGGTGAGTATCGACCGTCAAGCGCTGCCTTTGCCTTGGCGCCAAGAATAAGATATTGAGATGCCCTTGGACCGGCTCCCCAACCAACATATTTCTTTACAATACCAGGACTCGTTTCCTGCCTTGGTCTGGTCAAACCAACAAGTCTTATAGCTCGCTCTATGACGTCATCAGCTACTGGCATCTTCCTTATCAACCTTTGTAAGGATTTCAATTTGGTTGCGCTAATAACTTTCTCCAATTTAGCCTCATAAGCTGAGGTCGTTGTTTTAACTATCTCAACCTCTTCCTCGGAGCTCGGGTAGTCAATGTTTATTGTGAACATAAACCGGTCAAGCTGTGCTTCAGGTAGCGGATATGTACCTTCTTGTTCGATCGGGTTCTGAGTCGCCAATACAAAGAAAGGTCGCGGCAGATCATACGTATGACCAGCATAAGTAACCTGGTACTCTTGCATTGCCTGAAGCAAAGCTGACTGAGTCTTGGGAGGTGCCCGGTTAATCTCGTCAGCAAGGATTACATTGGCAAATATGGGGCCATGAACAAATCGAAAACTTCTCTTTCCAGTAGTTAGATCCTCTTCGATCACCTCGGTACCAGTTATATCTCCCGGCATAAGATCGGGTGTGAACTGAATTCGATTGAACGACAAGTCAAGGATACTGGCGATCGTGTTAACAAGCATGGTCTTGGCAAGACCAGGGACACCGATTATCAAAGCATGACCATCACAGAACAAACTGATTAACACCTGGTCAATTACAAACGCCTGCCCGATTATCGCTTTACTAATCTCTGTACATATCTCTTTATGAACCAGCTTGAGGTCATTTATTTGTGAAATATCGCTTTTTTTCATTTGTCCTAATTATAAGCGGGTTGTGGATAACTTGTAAAGCGGTTTATTAATAAACCGCTAAAATGCTTGAAATATAAGGGCCTCGCATTTATCCACAATTTTTCAGTATTTATCCACATTGTTTTCGCCTACTTACCCACAAGTTGAGCCCTCATACAGCTCTTTTCTTCTTGCTTCGAGTAAGTCTTCTTGCTTACCCAAATAGCCAGCAGCTGAGCATACCTTGACGTCGCTTCTCAATTCATGAAGTTCGCTGATATGATCAGCCCAGTTTGCATCGCGCAACAGATGGTGATCAATGATGAAGTGCTTCACTGGTGTTTGTTTAACAATTCGCTTCATGTTTTGAATCGATTGCGAAATATGGCTCTTTTTATAGTGTGAACCAAGCAAATAAGTAGCGGGTCCATCGAGGATAATTATATCAGGAGCTTTATCAATAATAAAATCAATTGCCGCTTCATCTAATAAACCCTGAACATCAGACGTGAAGAGAAATTTCTCCTGGTCAGCAATGAATACCTCTATGACATAGCCGAGTCGCGCAGATAGCCCGTGAAATACTGGCGCTGAGAAAACAACTTTCGTACCGCCAAATTCAAAAGCCTTGCCGTCGGCAAATTTGATTTCTTTGGCACCGGGTTCAATCATCATGAGCAGTGCTTCAGCCCGCTGTTTTTGGCTTTGATTAATCGACTCTCTCGGATGTTTTAGAAGAATTTCCTTCCCTTCATATAAACCCTGGTCATCAGGGTTATGATGATCATAATGGTAGTGTGTGATAATCACAATATCGGCAATACTGGTCCAGCGTTTAACCGCAGCCAACATCTCGCGCCGACGGTCTAACTCTATTCGATGCGGTGGTAACGAGTAACGGTCAGGGGAAACAGACACACCTGGGTCAATAACAACTCTGACATCATTCGTCTCAACATAGGTTGCCATACTGCGTACACCTAATGAATCAAACGCAATGGGAACGACCTTCATGCTCGCTCCGCGAGTCGATAACAGTGATAAAAAGAAAGATTACAGTGATAATAACTTCGGAACATCATAACCTCATAACTTCTTAACATCGTTTGAAATGGGTATTTTCATATCTCTTCAGGATATTAAGTCGCCGAAGGTGCCGACCACCTTCAAATTTTGTTTTAAGGAAGGTTTCAATTATCTCTTTTGTCTCCTTTTTGAATTCGACAAAACCCGCGGGTAAGACCAGAATATTAGCATCATTATGAGCACGCGTTAATGCCGCAACTTCAGTTCCTGTACAGATTGCGGCTCTGATACCGCGCACTTTATTCGCCGTCATCGCCATACCTTGACCAGTATAGCACATAAGGATACCGAAACGCATTTTTCTTTGCGCTAAATCCTGCGCAAGACGGAAAGCAATATTCGGATAATCAACTGAAATTTCAGAATCTGTTCCATAGTCTATGACCTGGTGCCCCGAACTTTGTAAGAACTTAGTAATCTTTTTTTTGAGTCTAATCCCGCGATGATCAGCGCCAATACCAATCTTCATAATTTGTCCCAAATTATTCAACCAACTTTCGTGAGCCAACCATGTTTGTCTTCTTTTCTACCCTCAATCACATCAAAAAATGCATCCTGGAGTTGTTTGGTAATCGGCCCACATGTTCCTTTTCCAATTGTGATCTTGTCTATTGATCTTATCGGTGTTACCTCAGCTGCAGAACCAGTAAAGAACACCTCATCAGCTATGTACAGGTATTCTCTTACCAGCATTTCTTCGATTACCTCAATACCCATTTCCCGAGCAAGCGTCATCACGGTATGACGCGTTATCCCCGGCAGGATACTTGCATGCAAGGGCGGAGTATGAATGACACCGTCTACAATGGCAAAGATGTTCTCGCCTGAACCTTCACTCACATAACCAGAAGTATCCAAGGCAATACCCTCAACAAAGCCAAGCGTTATTGCTTCCATCTTTATCAATTGTGAATTCATGTAATTGGCACAGCACTTAGCCATTGCCGGAAATGTATTGGGTGCCATCCTATTCCAGGTGGAGAACATTACATCAACACCATTTTCCAAAGCTTCTTTACCGAGATACTTACCCCACTGCAGTGTCGCTATGCTAACACACACCGGGCAGTTAAAAGGATTGACCCCAAGTTCTGCATAGCCCCGGTACACAATTGGTCTTATATAAGCATCTTCAAGGTTGTTTCTCTTGATCAGTTCAATTACCACTTCGTTTAATTCTTCAGTTGTGTAGGGAACTTCCATACGGTATATCTTTGCGGAATTCTTTAATCTCTTGGTGTGTTCGTTTAACCTAAAAATGACCCGACCCCTGGGCGTCTTGTAGCATCTCAGACCTTCAAAAACTCCACTTCCGTAATGAATTACGTGGGAAAGTATGTGGATATTTGCGTCATCCCAATCAACGAACTCACCATCCATCCAAATATATTTTGCCTTTGTCATTGCCATATGGAACCTCCTTCGTTAAACTATAATTAAAAACAACTGAAAGTCAAGTGCACAGAAAAACTCTTTTCAATTGACATGAATTACTTTTTGTCTATAATTCTTAAATGGTGAAGCGCACATATATAACTGAATTGAAAAACAAACTAAAAGCCGCTGCTACTAAGTTTGTTGACTTGAAATATGCATCTTTGACCGGCACAATGCATCATGTTACTATACCAATTGAACGTTTCGAAATCATCATCCGCGAAGGGGTCGGGGCGGATGGCTCAAGTCTACCTGGCTACAAAGAGATCGAAAAGGGTGACATGTTATTATTTCCTGATTTAACAACCCTCTTCTTTGATCCATTCTTCAAAGAAAAAACCGCCTCTTTTCTGTCTAGCGTATACACACCTGATACCTTACAACCGTTTCATAAAGACACCCGGCACATCGCCAGAATGGCAGTCGAGTATTTGAAAAAAGAATTCAAGACCGAGGCTTTTTTTCAACCTGAGCTGGAGTTTTACGTCTTTGACAATTGCACTTTTGGTGAGGGACCAGGATATAGTTATTACCGTGTAGAAACAGATGAACAAGATCAACCATCATATCCTTTAAGAAAAAAAGGCGGTTATCATATTGGACAACCCGAAGATCGCTTTGCAAATTTCCGTAATGCATTAGTCACAACCTTATCACTCTGTAATATCAAAACTAAATACCATCATCCAGAGACTGGCCCAAAAGGACAAATGGAGATTGAATTGCTCTTTGAACCACTGCGCAAAGCCGCGGACAATATATTCCTTGCCAAATATGTCTTCAAATGTTTGAGCCGACAGTATGGGAAATATGTTTCTTTTATGCCCAAACCACTGTTTGCTGAGCCAGGAAGTGGACTCCATCTACATCAGTATTTGGGCAACCGAAAAAGATCACTTTTTTATCATCCCAAAAAGAAAAAATACTTGTCCACATTATGTCTCTATTATATCGCGGGCATCCTCCACCATTCGCGCGCGCTCTGCGCCTTGACCAACCCGAGTACGAATTCTTATAAAAGACTCATCCCCGGTTTTGAAGCACCAACCTATACTGATTTTGCTGTGGGCAACAGGAAAACAGCAATCCGCCTACCCAAGCACTTGAAAAACAAAAAAATGATGGAGATGGAATATCGTCTCCCGGACGCTACTGCCAACCCTTATCTAGCCCTTGCTGCGATACTCCTTGCTGGTATCGATGGTATTAAAAACCACCTCCAAATTGATAAGCGCGAAAAACTACCGACCAATGTTTATGAAGCGATCAATGCATTAAAACAAGACCACAACTTTCTGCTCCAAGGTGGCGTTTTCTCAAAAGACCTCATTGAAAGTTGGATTGAAGTAAAAACCAAGCAGTTTGAGGAAATCCACATTAGACCACACCCCTATGAGTTCACGCTGTACTTTGGGACATGAAAGATACGATTAAGGTCGGTATTGTAGGGTGCGGCGCCCATGCACAGATCGCTCATATACCTTTTTTCAAAAGAAATCCAGCTTGTACCCTGGTTGCATTATGTGATTCTGATATTAGGATAATCGACCACCTCTGTAGTAAATATGAAATACCCGACAAATATCAGGATTTCCAGAAAATCCTTGAGGATGAACGGATTGATGCGGTAATCATCAGCACGCCAAATTATCTCCATGCCCCAATGGCAATCGCGGCGCTCAAATACGGCAAGCATGTCTTTTGTGAAAACCCGATGGCAACAAATCTTGAGGAGGCGGCAGAAATGGTAAGGGTTGCCAAATCATCAGGGAAAAAACTGGCGGTAGCCACTAGCAATCACTTGAGACCCGACGTGCAAACCCTGAAGACTTTCATCAAAGAAGGTGAGTTAGGTGATATCTATTACATAAAATCTGGTTGGCTGATCGGTCGTAGAGAATGGATATTGAGCCCCTGGCGTTTAGAAAAACTCAAAAGCGGAGGTGGTGCTTTTCTAAGTTTGGGGACCAATTTATTGGAGATTGGACTGTACTTCCTGAAAAGCAAAAAAGTAGCATCGATATTTGCCTCAATTCATAAACGGGAACCCAAGGCTGAAGTCGAAGATACTGCAATGTGCATCATTAACTTTACTGACGGCACGCTACTCACTATTGAAGTAAGTTGGTCACTGCTATTTGAAGACGATTTTCTCTACTGCAATGTGTTCGGCAAAAAAGGTGCTGCATTGCTCAATCCTCTGAAAATACAGAAAGAACTTCACGACGAATTGTACAATGTTACGCCAACGCTGGAACACACTAATATCTACCGCGAATCGTATGAACTCCAGGTGAAGAGTTTTCTGGATTTCCTTACGAAAAACCAAACACCACCGATTACTTGTGAAGATGGTTTGCTTATAGCCAAAATATCTAAAGCCTTCTATGAATCTGCCCAGCAGCAGAAATTAGTAAGGATATAGAATGAAGGATATCAGAACATTAGATTATCAGGTTATCAGGAAAAATATACCTGGTGCCCTGGTATCCTGATACTAAGGAGAACATATAATAGTTTCAGTGGATTTCGTTAGCATGTTGCACTATTGTCACTCTGAATTTATTTCAGAGTCTCACTTTATTGAGATTCCGAAACAAGTTCGGAATGACAGATTCCACAACATAATTGAAACTATTACATGTTCGGAGTAATAACCTTTAACCAATGATCAGAATATACTTAATCATACTCTCAGCGGTATTGATGTCCCTGTCTTTTCACCCCCTTGGTCTTTATTTTCTCGCCTGGTTCGGTTTAGTCCCGCTTCTCTTTGCCGTTACTGAGGTTCGGCCATTCTCTGCTTTCAAATCAGGGACTATTTTCGGGTTCTTGTTCTCTTTATTCTCTTTATTCTGGTTTGTTTTTCTGCAGATCGAAACCAATATAAAAATACTCATGCTCTTTGGTCTAATTCTGTTATTCCTCTATTTAGGTGTTTACTACGGGGTTGGCTTTCTTTTTATGAATAAAGTCGGCATTTGGTCATTGCCATTGATTCTTGCTGGATTAGAATTTGTCCGCGGTGCTGGTGAGCTGGGTTTCCCCTGGCTTGCCTTTGGTTATTCGCAAGCCCGGTACCCATTGTTCATCCAGCAAGCATCGCTCTATGGCGTGTACGGACTATCTGGCTGGCTTATTTTGATCAATGTGATAGTTTATAAATTGATAAAATCAAAAAATCCGAAGTATGCAATCGCCTTTATTATGGCATTTACTCTCCCCCTTTTATTCGGCGTGATAAGAATGAACCGTGCAGCTGATGAACCGATCTTGATCGGTATTGTCCAACCAAATATCGACCCTAATCTGAAATTTACCAAAGCAATGCGCGAAGTCACATTTGACCGCCTCATCTACTTATCAGAACAATGTAATAAGGCTGCCTTGGACCGCTTTGATCAATCACCTGACCTCGTGATATGGCCGGAAACAGCAACGCCCATCTTTCTTACGTTTCCCGGTGTTTATCAAAACCGTGTCTATGCACTCGCGCAAAGAATAAATTCGCCCATCTTTACAGGTACACCGATCTATGACCGTAAAAAGCGTGAAATCTATAACGGTGCAGTACTCATTGAACCAAAAAAAGGTATTACCCAGGAATACAGAAAAATCCACCTCGTGCCCTTTGGCGAACACATACCTTTTGACCAACACATTGCCTTGTTCAAAAAAATCGATCTTGGCGGCGGTGATTACACACCCGGTACCCGGTTCACAGTATTTAGAACTGGAGACTTGAAGTTCTCATGCCTTATCTGTTTTGAATCAATATTTCCCGAACTTTCACGTACATTTGTAAATGACGGTGCTGGTCTGCTCGTTAATATCACAAATGATGGTTGGTTCGGGAAAATATCCGGATCCCAGCAGCACAATGATATGGCAATTCTGCGCACGGTGGAGAATGGTGTTCCCCTTGTCAGATGTGCAAACACCGGCATATCTATGGTTGTTGACAAATATGGTAGGGTATTAACAGAAAGCTCACTCTTCACCCAAAATTTTATACTCCACCACGTATCAATAGTACAGGACAAAACAGTATTTCGATACATCGGTAATGCGGTACCGATACTGTCTTTGCTTATCGCGACGCTCTTGCTCGTCGTAAAAACAGTAAAAACTAAAGCGTAGAGAGAAATGATGCTACGCATGGAAGAGATACTTCGTATGGAAATGATCCACGCCCTGTTAAATAACACATAAAAAGTCATGTTATTGTGCGAATCGGTATAACATACGTGGGGAAATGAGCATAACTGTTGAGAATCACAGTATTTAACGGGGCGGGATGGAATGGATTCTTCGAATGGAATGATTTGAAATGAAAGGAATTACAACTGTTCCAGCCGAAGGTCTCGAGTTTTTCGAGAGGCACGTAGTGCTCTCTTCCAATCCGTTAGGATTCAAAGGTTCCAGTTACTCAGTCAGGCTGTTGATTTAGTGGAGTAGGGGCTTTCCTCCAGAACCGATGGTTCTTACGGAACCAGAGGTTAGCCCCGTTAATTTTGGAGTGCAATGTCAGGAGACATTGCACTCCAAAATACGAGCATAAATGCTCTACTCCAGTGAAAAAAGACTTTTTCAACAGCCTGAATTACTTAATTACTTAGTTACTGCTTTACGAGTTTCCTAATAACTCAATCACTAAGCGTCATTAACGTTGACAATTTAATATTTCGCAATATAATTGCTATAGTATGGAAAATGGCCTATACAAAAGCTTGACCGCAATTACCGAAGCTCTTCTCGAAAAGAAAAGCCTCAACAGTGTTTTTGATACAATAGCCAAGATGGCCTGTTCCTTCTTCAACGCCTCAGCGTCCTCAATTATGCTCTTCGATGAAAAGAAAAAATACCTGACAATTGCGCGCTCTTATAACCTTTCTGCTGATTACTTGAAGGTCGTCAAGGTCCAACGCGGTCAAGAGGTTGCGGGTAAGGTCTGTGAAACCAAAAAACCAAGATTCATACCTGATGTACTTGAACTCTTCCGTGAAATCAGCGATGATTTTACAGTCGAATGGGCGGGTAAAGAGGGGCTTGTCTCTCTGGTCTGTGCACCCCTACTTCTAAAAGATGAACCGATCGGGTGTTTGAATGTCTACTACCGTAATGCACAAAAGAACTTCCAGAATGAAAGTGCGATGGAATTCTTTACAAGACTTGCCGCATTGTCTATCGAGCATTCAAAACTAATCCATCAGAGTGAAGATAAAACGCAAGTCCTCACCGTGCTCGAAGAAGTCGGACTCTTGTTAACGTCCTCTTTTAATATCAATGAAATAATGAAAGTATTCCTATCTACCGCCGTATCGATCACTAATACTGATGCTGGTGCACTTGTTCTCGTTGACGATACAGGAACCAAAGTCCTGGATGCATTTGAATATAACAAAGGTTCAGATATGCCAAAGCGATATGTTTCAACCGCGCGTCTAACTAATGGCATTTCTGGCGAAGCAATAAAAACCAGGAAGCCTGTAGTCATCCCGGACCTAAGCAAATGCAAAAATATCAAGCCGGTAAGTCTTGATAAAAAAAGAGCTGCGAGCGTAGCTGTACCGTTGATAACCCGAGGAAAAGCAATTGGCATCTTATACGTTGATTCTTTCACAGCAAGAGATTTTTCAAGAAATGAAATTGACTACCTGGTTATCTTATGCAACCAGGCAGCGATTGCCTTGAATAACACTGAACTTTATAAAAAACTAACCAGGGAAGCTCAAGAAATGACGCTTTTATATGAAGCCAGTCAAAGTTTTATGTCAACATTGGATTTTGACAAACTTCTTATCAATATCCTCGAGCGTTTGAAAAACACATTCGGTTATCTGAATTTAGCAATAATGCTCGTTGATGAAAAAACACAAGAACTGTACCCGCGTTCTTATATCAATTACCCTAACCATATCAAAAAACTGCGTTTTAAAATCGGTCGGGATGGTATAAGCGGTCATGTTGCTGAAACCAAGAAGATGTATTATTGTCCTGATGTATCAAAAGACCCCTATTATATCGTGGGAACAGAAAAGGCAAAGAGTGAACTCTGCTTCCCGCTCATGCTCGGTGACCGGGTTATCGGTACCTTGGACGTAGAAAGTCCGGAAATCGACGGTTTTTCCGAGGACGACATGAAACTTCTCTCTGCTTTAAGCGCTCAAATCGCGGTTGCTCTTTATAATTCTCAGTTATTTGAACAAACCAAAACCTTGTCACTGACCGATCCACTTAGTTCACTGCCCAACCGCCGTAGCTTTGACATGTTCATTGAGGCTGAAATCAAAAGAGCGGGGCGGTATCATCGTTCTTTCTCATTGTTGATGATCGATTTTGATAATTTTAAAAAATATAATGATGCATTTGGACACCCGGCTGGCGATAAGATACTAAAAAAATGCAGTCAGCTCATGAAAGAAACAATAAGAGATGTTGACTTCCTGGGACGCTATGGAGGTGACGAATTCATATCTGTGCTGCCGGAAACTGATAGTACGTTCGCTCTTGAAGTTGCCGAACGTATGAGAAAAACAATTGCCGCCCAGACTATTGAGCCACGCATTACCTTGAGTATTGGTATTGCCTCATTTCCCCAGGATGGTAATAACAAGAACACCTTAATAGAAATTGCTGACGATGCTTGTTACGAAGCAAAACAATTAGGTGGAGATTGTGTAAACTTCGCCTCAAAAAGAAAGGAGTAAAGAAAATGATACCATTCATTTTTATGCTGATGATCATAAACAGCACTATGATTCATGATGTTGCAGTCAACAGCAATGATTTAATGCTGCAAGCCGATATGGAATACACCAAGATCATGATGAAGGATTATGAGCTCTCTAACCAGGTCGGTGCGCCAGAACTACCAGTCAAGGCACTCCGCATAGCCTTGCCCTATGGCGCGCAGGTTACTGGTATTCAAATCATCAGCAAAGAAGTCACTGAATTAGCTGGTGAATTCATACCCACATTTGTACAGCCACCCTATATCCTCTGTTTAAAGCATGTGAAAAAACTAACTGCCCCAGACCAAGCCATATACTCATCAGACACACCGTACCCGGAAAACGTCCTTGTCTTCAAAGGCAGTAGTGTTTATGACAATTACCAGATATGTGAACTCGTTTTTTACCCTGTTCAATATCTATCCCGGGCAAAAAAATTGAGAATCTATAATTCGATTAAATTCTCGGTCACTTATGAAGGTGGTCAAAAACAACAGGCAACGAGTAATCGGCTAAAAGAAATAGTAATTAACCCAGAGTTTGTGACACAAGCCCGATACCGCCGACAAACTGCAGATTTTGATTATCTAATAATCACCAATTCACAAATGGAAACGGCTTTTCAGACTTTAGCTGATTGGAAAACCAAGAAAGGCATCAAGACTGAAATCAGAACCGTAACCTGGATACTTGCTAATTATACGGGTGAAGACAATGCCGCGGCAATAAGAAATTATCTAAAAACACTGCCTGATTCAAATGTCCAATACGTACTCTTAGGTGGTGACACTGATGTAATACCCTGCCGATTCGCCTTTGCCATGGCATGCAGTGCCTGGATATATCCTGGTCGGGAAGATACCATGCCCTGTGATTTATATTATGCTGATTTACAGGGTACATGGGATTATGATAATGATGGCTCTTATGGTGAGATCGAAGATAGTATAGACCTTTATCCTGATTTGTTAGTGGGCAGGGCACCGGTAAACAGCATTAGCGAAGCACAAAAGTTTGTTGAAAAGATTTTAATCTATGAGAAAAATCCTGATCTCGATTATTTGAATAATGCCATGTTTGCAGCGGATATATTATGGTGGAGTCCTTATACTGATCAGGGAATACATAAAAATAAAATAGAAGAAGAATCATTCCCATCCTATTTTGAAATAACAAAATTGTACGACAGCCAGGGTAATCTAAGCCCCGCTGCGTTCAAAAATGCACTACGTCAGGGACAAAGTCTTACCAATCACGACGGTCACGGCTGGATCAATTCTATGGGTGTAGGAACTGGAACCCTGCATAACGCGGATTTTGACACATTGACCAATGCGCCGAAATTTGGCGTCCTGGCGTCAATTGGCTGTTGGACCACAGCCTATGATTTCAACTGTATAGCTGAATCATTTGTCAATAGTCCAAATGGTGGTGGTGTTGCATTTATTGGTAATTCAAGTTATGGCTGGGGTTCACCTGGCAATCCAGGATTTGGCTATTCAGACCGCTTTGATAGCCGTATCTTCTACTCTCTGCTCGTAGAAGATAACTTTCACCTTGGCGCAGCGCTAAGTTTAAGCAAGGCATATTTTATTCCCTATTCAAGAGAGAAAAACGTCTATCGCTGGCATCAATATCAACTTAATTTGCTTGGCGATCCAGAAATGCCTGTGTGGACTGATATCCCTGAGACATTGACTGTTGCTGTTCCGCAATCAATACCTCAAGGCAATAGCCGCATTCTAATAACAGTTAAGGATAAACTTACGGAAACGCCTATCAAAGGTGCCCTGGTGTGCCTGATGAAGGGCAGTGAATCCTATGCGGCTAGATATACTGACGCAGCTGGCACCGTCTTCCTCGATGCGAGTGCAACAAGTACTGGTGATTTTGACTTAACCGTAACTGTCCACAACTATATCCCTCAAGAAGCAACGATCCCGGTAGTGAATGGTTCGTATGTCAATTATCTCGGTTGGGCAGTTGAAGACTCACTGGGTAATAGCGATGGTATTGCCAACCCGAATGAAGACATATTCCTGGACATCGTCATAAAGAACAATGGCAACGCTACTTCGAATAATATCCTGCTTACCTTGCGTTCCCATGACCCGCTCATCAGTATTCAGGATAGTACGGAAAGTATCGGTTCGCTGAATATTGGTGATTCTGTATACATCAGTAATGCCTTCCACATAAGCGTAGGCGCTGCTTCAAATGGACATGGTATTCACTTTGACCTTGAAATCACCGATGATACGAGAACCCTCAATTATAAACCCACCCTGCTTATCGGCACACCGGTCTTGAGTCTTGAAGAGGTAATCATTGCACAACCACCGGCAATGCCGGGCGATACAATATCAATCAGTCTGGAGATTCCAAACACCGGATACGGATTTGCACATAATACCTATGCCTTACTTTCAGAATCTGATCCATATGTGACGATACTCGCTGACAGTGTCTTCTTTGGTGAAATACCACCTGAAACAGAAGTGATACTCGGATCTTTTTCTGTTAGCATTACTTCATCCTGTCCAGCAGGCCATCACCCGGGGCTCACAGTTGATCTTATCGCGGATAACTATGCTACCAGTGAAGGACTAACACTCATTGTCGGTGAAACCGGATTTTTTGATGATATGGAGTCAGGTTCGGGCTTGTGGACGACGGCTGGTACTAATAACCTCTGGCACATTTCAACTCGACGAAGCTTTTCACCCACCCATGCGTGGTATTGCGGGAATGAAGGCAGTGGACTGTACGTCCATAATATGGACTGCTATATACAGACAATCCCGTTTATGATAAACGCTAATTCAATATTAAAATTCTACCGATGGTTCAGTGTTCCGTTATACGGAACTGATGGGATATACGTAATAATCATGGGTAATGGATTTGCTGACACGCTTGATTTCATAGGCACTGGTGGCGCGCTCGGTGGTCGCGGTATTCAAAGCGAATGGTTTGAACAAAAATATGAACTCTCTTCATACCCAGCCGGTGATACAATCCAGGTGCGAATCGCCTTTATCAGTGATGACGGCGACGGCGTTGGCGAAGGTTTTTACATCGACGACTTCAATGCTGAACATGTAACCTTCATTGAAGAACATACACCGAAGACAGTCAGTACAAACATGTTAGCGGTCCATCCTAATCCTTTCCGAAATAAAACAGATATCATATTTAACCTGGGGCAAAGCGCAGCGGACGCAGGGTTGAGAATCTACGATGTAACCGGTAGATTGGTCAAGTCATTTGATCTGGTTTCTAGCCTCTGGCCTCTTGGTTCTGCCGTTTCCTGGAATGGCACGGATGAATTAAACCGGAAAGTCCCGGCTGGCATATACTTTGTGCAATTGGAAACCGATACACATTGTCTAACCCGGAAGGCGATACTATTACGGTAGAAAGTAGAGAGTAAAGCGTAAGGCGCTGTAGTTGTCTCTGCCTGAGGCAGACAGGTGATTTATCCCGCTTCGTATTATAATTCTATAAATAGGATTGCGGGATTTATCAGGCGCTGTAGTCATCCGATTTATCGGAAAAGGCAATGGTTAAATGTTTATGTTTGTAGTCATCCGATTTATCGGAAAAGGTAATGGTTAAATGTTTATGTTTGTAGTCATCCGATTTATCGGAAAAGGTAATGGTTTAAAGCTCGATGAATCGAGCGACTACCAAAAACCAAGTAATGCGTAGAGCGTAAGGCGTAATGCGCCAATAACTTAATAACTTAGTGACTTAATTACTGCTTTATATGTTCGCCTTTACAGGTGATGGAGTGCAACACCTGCCCCGTCAGTTTATAAACATACGGGGAGTCCCCTCGTTGCATGCAATGTCAGGAGACATTGCACTCCAAAACACGGGCGTAAACGCCCTACTCCTAATTCTCGGTCAGTCTGTCAAGACCTGACCCTAAAACATCATCAGGTATTTCTTTAAAGAACGGCGAAATCATTGTGTATAGTAAACCACCGCGCAACGTTGGTCGCTGCTTGGCATTGGTCAGGAACAATTTTTTGCGGGCACGCGTGATGCCTACATACAATAAACGCCGCTCTTCTTCGTACTGGTCCAACTCAGACTTTGATTTATAGTGGGGGATCAAGCCATCTTCCAAACCCGTTATAAAAACGGTATCGAACTCCAACCCTTTAGCATTATGCAAAGTCATCAGGCTAACACGCTGTGTTGAAGCTTCCCACTCGTCGATCTCACTGCGTAGTGAAACGTCTGCCAAATACCCGTTCAGCGTCGCGTCAGGGTTCTGTTTGCTATAATCTTTAATTGAAATTAACAACTCTTCGACATTTTTGCGCCGTGTGTAGTCCTTTTCACTTTTCTCTGGATCCAAGCTGTCCAGATAAGCTGAATCCTTTACAACCATGAGAACAAATTCATAAAGGCACATAGTTACACACTTTTTCCGGAACCCCTCCATCATATTTATAAACTCACTAATACGTTCTTTCGTTTTCTTAGCGATACCTTCAACCTGATCAACTTGCTTCAATACATTGTAAAGAGAAAGCCTGGTATGCTTACCATGAAGGACCAGTTTTTCCAAAGTGATATGCCCTATCTTGCGCGCCGGCACATTTATAATACGGCGCAGACCCACTGCATCCCGCGGGTTTTCGATAACCTTGAGATAAGCGAGTACATCTTTTATTTCTGCTCTATCGTAGAATTTCAATGCACCAACAACTTCGTAGGGTATCTGGAATCTAATACACGCTTCTTCAAAAACACGCGATTGAAAATTGATGCGGTAAAAAACCGCGATCTCCCCCAACCCAATACCATGGAACTTGGATTCGATAATCTTACGGGCAACAAAAGCTGCTTCTGTATAAGCATCATCCAAGGCGCTGAACTCAATCTTTTCGCCCTGTTCATTATCTGACCAGAGCACCTTGGGCTTGCGGCGTTCATTATTCATGACAACTGCTGAAGCAGCTTGAAGAATCGTTTTTGTCGAGCGATAGTTCTGTTCGAGTTTTATCACCACCGCATCAGGAAAATCCTTCTCAAAATCAAGGATATTCCTTATTTCAGCACCACGCCATGAATAGATCGACTGATCATCATCACCAACAACACACAGATTACGATGCTTCTCAGCAAGGAGTTTTGTCAATACATATTGAGCATTATTAGTATCCTGATATTCATCAACCAGGATATATTGGAACCGTTCCTGATAATGAATAAGAGTCTGCTTGTCTTTTTGTAATATTCTGACAACCCGCATAATCAAATCGCCAAAATCCAAGGCATTGTAGTCAGACATTTTGCTATTGTAGTCTTCATATAATGTTTTCATAAGGTCGTTGTCAATATCGTCTATTGACCGGAGGTCTTGTTTTATCCGATTGATATAAGCCGCTACTGCAGACGGAGAGAACACTTGAGGATCTATGTTCCTATCCTTAAGACATTCTTTTATCAAGCCTATCTGGTCATGCTCGTCATAGATCGTGAAATTTCCGGACACGCCAGCAATATCTTTAACTGATTTCTTACGTGCTAATACCTCCCTCAAAATCCTTGCGCAGGTTGAATGAAATGTCTTGATCCACATATTACCGGGGTTATTTAACAGGTTATAAAGGCGGATACGCATTTCATCCGCGGCTTTATTGGTGAAAGTAATCGCTAATATACTCCAAGGATCAACATACCCTTTCTTGATCAGATGTGCAATACGATGGGTAATAACCCTTGTTTTACCACTCCCTGCACCGGCAAGGATGAGAATCGGACCTTTTGTTATCTTAACTGCTTTTTGCTGTTCTTTGTTCAATTCAATAAGTAAATCATTCACCGTGCAATTATATGGACAAACCCTAACAAGTCAAGCAAGACCACACACTTCGTCTGAAGACACGAAGCAAATCCCAAGAACCAAGTTCCAAGTTCCAAATCCCAAATAACTTAATTACTGCTTTACTCAAAGAAGCTTGGTTCTTGGGGCTTGGGATTTGGTTCCTGCTTTACCCAATACTTGACTTCACTACCAGAATCCTTAAAATACAGCAAGGAGGTTTCATGAAAAAGACACTCGTGTTACTTATTCTGACATTTGTCTTAAGCATTGGACAAAGTGATATACCGATTTTAAAATGGGCAGGTCCTCCAGATTCAAAACCAGAGACCTATGAACAATGGATTACCTCACACCCGTACACTGAGTTCTCATACACACTCGAAAATGTTACTTATGGTGACCAAGCCGGCAGTGTTGCGATCCTAATTGAACAAAGTATTGCCAGTGCTTTGAACAGTGAATTGAACCAGTTGACTAATAACCTACAATCTGAAGGCTATACTGTTTACAGTTATCAAATAACCGGCGGCACACCTGAAACACTCCGCACCATGCTCCAGAACCTCTACAATAATAATAGCATTGAAGGCGCCCTACTCATAGGTAACCTACCTATTGCCTGGTTTGAGGTGGCTGACGATTTTGGGTCTGGATATGCGGATTTTCCGATTGACCTCTTTTACATGGATTTGAACGGAACCTGGCTCGATACCATGAATACGGGTAATGGTAAGTATGACGGTCACACCGGCAGTGTCCACCCTGATATATATATTGGACGGCTTTATCCAAGTGGATTAGGTAATGATACATTATTACTCAAAAATTACTTTAGCAAAAATAATTCCTATCGTCATGATACATTGCTCCTTACACAACGGGCACTTGTTTTTGTAGACGACGACTGGATACCGTGGGCTGGTCAATGGGCTGGTGATGTATCCCTGCTCTACTCTGATACGATGAATTACTGGAATGCCGAAACAACAAGAGCAACGATATATCGAAGAAACCTCGATACAATTCAAGCCTGGGTCTCTGTGTTTGCACATTCCTGGCCAGGCGCTCATCAATTCGCCTATAATAACGGTGGGTCACACGATTACTATTATTCTTACGAGTATACTAATCAGGACCCGCCAACAAATTTTTACAACTTTTTTGCCTGTTCATTCAGCCGATACACAACAAGCGGTAATTGTGGTGGCAATCGTGTCGTATTCGATTCAACCTCTGGCATTGGTTCAATCGGTTCAACGAAAACCGGCAGTATGCTGGATTTCAATTATTTTTATCGACCCTTGGGTCAAGGAAAAAACCTCGGCGAGGCGTTCAAGTATTGGTTTGCCTGTATTTACGATTCAGTTGGCATGACCTATGACCGTTTGTGCTGGCATTATGGCATGACCTTACTTGCTGATCCATTCTTAATACCGCTCGGTCATAATACCGGAATTGATGAACAAATTACTAATTCAATCTCAAACTTAAAGATCAGGATACATGGCAACCCAGTTACTAAACAAGTTTACTTGAATTTTGCACTGGTAACTGAGCATGAAATGGAGATTTCGATTTTCGACTGTTTGGGCAGGAAAGTAAAAAATACCGCAAACAAGTTAGGCGCAGGAAATCACAGTATCACATTAGCGCTGAATGATAAATACGGTAATAACTTTGCACCGGGTGTGTATATCTTGAAACTAAAAATCGGGGACCAGGTTGTCACCAGAAAGATCGTGAAGATCTGATTATGTAATTATAATTAGAAAAGGGGATGGCAATGCCATCCCCTTTTGTTTGATAAATCAAACAACTACAAACACACACCTGTACGCTCGATTTATCGAGCATTCAACCATCACCCTATCCGATAAATCGGATGACTACAATTTTGTTTATCTTTTTGTTACGGAGTGCAGTAGCTTGTTGGAGTGTAACGAAAATCCCGTTCTATCGGGGCTACTGCATGCAACGGCAAGCCGTTGCACTCCCTAATAGAGTTTCACCACCTTCACCAGTATATCGCTATTTTTATCCGTTATAAAGTACACCCCTGGTGCTAATGCATTACCAGCAGAGTCTTTACCATCCCAGGAGATAGAAGCAGGAAACAAAAGACCAGAAGCAAGATTAAAGACCTTTACTGTTCTTCCGCTTACATCATAGATTCTCAATTTTCTGCACTCTACACTACCTGTCCTGTAGGATGAATTTTCTATCCTATCGAGATGCGCTTTGCCAAAACTGATAACAGTTTTGTATCTGAAAGGATTCGGAGCAACAGAAAAAGTAGCTTCACGATCAATATCGTGCTCGGCAATGGATGCGCCTTCAGCTTGGACAATTACGTTATCACATTTTGTCGAAGTTGTATCTGACATATTGAAAACGTAGATGCCAAAGTATCCAGAAGATACACTGTCATTTATAATCGGACAGTCAGGCAACATTTGCTCATCATAGTATGCCCAGATCGAATCAGCAACCACCTTTAATTTGAATTTGTGCCATGATGATGAAGAAGGAACACCACCAGGGATTTCTGAAGATGTCCAGTCTCTCAAAACAACTGGATATCCCTGATATCCAATGAGCCCAAGCCTAATCCGTGCACTATTATCAAAGTCAGATACAAGACGGTAAAGGTATCGGGTTGACGGATCCATTCTGATCGCAATACCATTGTAAGGACCAGCGGCGGTAGTGACAAGCGTATATACCCACGCCTCAATTGAATAATCTACCAGACTACTTGCACCCGCATAGGTCAACCCAGCAACCCCCATATACTCATTTGAGATCCTACCTGCCCAGGAGTCTCCTCCAGGGGTTGTCGGATCATTGATAACACCCATACTGTCGCCAATCCCAAGACTGTCAGTAAACCAGGGACCCCAGTCAAGCTGCATATTACCATCAGTAAAGTATTCTTCGTACAAAACCTGGCTAAAGAGTAAGCTGCAAGCAAGCATTAAACCAATTAAATACTTCATAAAACCTCCTTTTTTTTCTCAGCCAAAGGCTGAGACATGGATTGTGAGAGAACCTTGCCTGGCTCGATTATCGCGGGCAGCCCGCCCCGCTTCGCAAGGCGAGGCCGGGGAAGCCCGCTCCCACAGATATTGATAGGCTCGTATTTCATATCTTCTGATTTGGCATTTGGAATTAGGATTTGATTTGACATTATTATCCCTTTTTCCTATCTTCCCAACTTCTTAACTTCAAAACTTCCTTTTTCTCCTTGTCCCTTTGTCTATTCTTCCGGTCTTTCCGGCACGGTCCTGATGCCACGCTTTGAACCTGGCGTATTGTCGAATTCTTCAATAATATAGAACAGTAATAAGGGAAAGACACGCGGGAATTTGCCGTGCATGTATTCATGGGCGAGATTAACAAACTCGAGAAGCTTTTTTTCTGAAGGAAGTGCCGACTTGTCTTCAGGATGAACAATCCGAACAATCGTCCTCAACTCGAATGACGGAATATCAAGAAAAACCATGGTTGCGACAGGGTTATCCATTACATTCAAAAAGGTATGCGTTTCAAAGGTCGGTGTGCTGTACAATTCGAGTGATGTCTGCTTGCGCCAGTCAAAGAAATCCGGATTCTCGTAAAAAGATTTGAGTACATCCATCTTCTCCGGCATCGGGCTCTCATACGTCTGGTTAAGCTTGCTTATTGCCTTATCGATGTTCTCGTCCTTGGGTGTTAATCCAATACCCTTTATGGCGTTATTCACGGTGAATTTTGAATCAAGACGGCCAAGTCCGTATGTAGCAACTGCACCAGAGTGCGGGCCACCCCACCCTGGCATTTTCCCGGTTTTTATCCGGTCCAGGAATGCCAAACGTTGCTCAGCATTCCATTTAATAAAGGCATCACTTGCCTTTCTTATTTTGAATTCTTGCCAGGCATCATCGATTTTCGCCTTTATTATACCATTTTTATAACCTGACATATCGACCGTATTCTGGATGAACTTTTTATCTTTCCAGAAATCCTTTTTTGAATGTTCTAGCTTTCCAGCCCACAACATCTTTGGGATATTACCCAAAAAAGCAACCAGCGGTGCTGTAAATCCAACTGTCTTTAAAAAACTCCTCCTATTCATGAAACCTCCTTGATAAAAAGGGCTCAAGAAGACTGATAAAGGGCATAAGAGGCCATTAAGGGCTGCAATATCCCACTGTTTTGTCCATTATAGCCTTTTACTGCCATCTTAAGCCATCTTCTGCCTTTATAGCCATCTTCTTTTCAGAATCCGACCGTCAGGGTAAATCGGTGTGTAGGATCCAGCACATCCATGTCAACATAGGCATAGTCAACATAGATATCACGCCTGGCAATACTCGCCTTGACTCCAGCACCAGCCGTAAATTTTTGCGTATCATAGTTTACCTTATAGCCACCCCTTAAGAAAAGCATATTGAATATACCGTATTCAACACCAATCTGCAGTTTTTCCTCGCCGTCATTCGGATGAATACCATCAATAGCAACCAGTAACTGGTAGTTGTCATTAAGGAAAAATGCCTCTTCTTTGTCCATGATGTAAAAGGCGAGCCCTAATTTGAAAGCCATGGGTAAAGGAAAAGATTCGGTTGTCAATCTTGCTTCAACGTCTGCATTTCCCTGGTACTCTGGCCAGGGATCTGTCTGGATGATTAGATCGTTCCCTGACAACTGCATCCTGCCACCATAATTTACCAGACACATACCGAGCCTCATACCTTTAAGCGGAGTTCTTAATAGTGAACCGATGTCCAATGCCAACGTTGCAGCACTTTCATTATAAAGTGACTGTTGTATGTATTTTGCAGAAAAGCCGATTGAAAGTCGGTCAGACAAAAGTGCCGAGGTCGTAAAAGCGAGCAAACCGTCGATATATTTAAAGTACTGACCAGTCCCTTCTGGAACTTCTACAGTGGTGACCTCCATATCACTGGACGAGAGGAAGGTACCCCAGAGACAGAAGTTGACTCTTTTCGTGGGAAGTATTAAGGCAGCATACTCATAGTTCAAACCGGCGAACCACTCGGTATGTCCACCTGAAACATATAGGTTCTGTAGTTCTGCAATACCTGCGGGGTTATAGTAGACGCCTGATGGATCATTGGCAAGGGCGACAAAAGAACCGCCCATGGCAACTGCTCGTCCACCAAACTCGATTTTCAAAAAAGGTGCGGCAGTCGTACCCACCTTATTAAAAGCAAAACTTGAGGTAACACAAATCAGGCAAAGAAGAACTGAAGAAATAAGGAGTGACCGCACTCGTGCGGTCAATGACACCACAAGTGGTGTCACTCCTGCTGGTGTTTTACATTTCGCAAGACTACCCATTACAATGCGTAACAGGTCAAGAAAGCCTTGCCCTACTTCTAATTTTGGTCTTATCATATCATCTACTCCCTATTTGATTATGACAAACTTACCTTTTGCCTTGGTCTGAGCATCAGCATTAACCACAAAAACATATAAGCCATAGGCAACCTCAAGTCCATATTTGGTTCGCAGATCCCAGTATTCATAACTAAGATTATTGCTGTGTTGTATCGTTCTAATGTGTTCACCAGCAATATTGTATATCTGTATCTCGCATTGCTGGGGTAAATTTGCAAACATCAGTCTTCGGTCATATGGTGTGCTTTCATATTTGGAATGCAACATATATGGATTAGGTACAACGCGGACCGTGGATAAATCAATCCGGTTCGCGTCAATGGAAAATGGGACTATCGTGAATTCATACTTGACGCTGGAAGAAAAAGGCTTATAGGTCAGAATCGTAAATTCATCACCTTCAGATGGTGGGGTTTGTGTAGCTGGACCATTCTGAGTTGCAAAGTATACGGCATCACCACTTTCGTTCCAACAGCCGATTTGATCAACAAAACCATATTCCTGACCCGTAGGATCAGGGTTATAACCAGCACCGCCGGGTATTAAATCCCAACCCTCTGGACCAAACAGGGGGTTGCCAGGAAAAGCATAGGCAAAATCAAGAAGCCAGGTCGAATCACTTACATCAACCGGGTTTGCAGAATCGGTGATATCATATACCCGAATCGGTATCTGAATCGGCGGGTGTGTACCACCAAATCCGTCTTCAACCTGCGCAGTTGCCGGGTTGGCGTGGTCAACTACAATACGGAAATCAGATACGCCAGAGATATAGGTATAAATGGGGCCCATTGAACCAACATAACCAGTCCACCAGTCAAATGTACAGGTATCGCCAGTGACCCTTGTCCATTCCATGAATTTCACGCCACTTCCGCTGTTCAATAAGGTCAATCGTAAACCGTCGATTGCCGGGATATTATCAAGGGATGAATCAGAGAGTTCTTGATAAACGAATAAGGATTCGCCGGTAGTCACACAAAAAAGATTAAAGGTTATTGAATCCACCCATACGGTATCATCATAAAATGAATCATTGAACGTTATTTCATAAGCATAAGCCTGGAGTTGATCTGGGTCGAGGATACTCACCATGGCTAATCCCTCACACGGGCTAGTGGTCGACTGCAAAGTATCGCCGTTCTGTACATAGGCTGGGTTGTAACCTGAGGGCTTTTGAGCCGGGATTACTGATACAATATTGGCAGCGGTCGGTCTTCCCCTGGGATTTTCATATGAAGGCTCTAAAGAATCTGGATGTTGATTACCCTGATCATATGCTGCTACACAATACCAGTATTCTATGCCGTTATACACCGCAGAATCGGTTAGAACATGCTTCAAACCAGTTTCATTACCTAAAGATTGATACGGAAATGCCGGGTCAGTACCAAAAATAGAATCTTTTAGATCAAACTGGGCGAGTGGGACATAACCGACCACCTCACCTTTGTCATTGGTGATCTCCTTACCCCATGTCTTACCCTGGTCTTCACTTCGGTATATCTTGTAACCTTCAAAATCTTGTTTGCAAGTCATTATGTCGACTGAAGACTCGGTCGGCTGGGGATCCCAGTAAAGCGTTGCGCTCTTTTCACCGGGTATGCCGTAAACAATAGGCGGTGAAGGCGGTCCACTGCCCAAAAAGTAATTGTCCGCCATAGTCAAAGCCATGGACAAGTTCTCAAAGAGGTCAGCTGAGTCCTCACCGCAAATGACCACCGCAGTCATTTGTAAGGTATCAGCCAATGTTATAGATAACGGTCCACAAGAAACAATGTAGTTGTAGGCACTCGTTGACTCAGGTGGTAATGCCTGAACAAGTGAAGGATCATCAATATTGATGTTATTACCGTGGAAATACAGTGATGAATCAATATTCGGGTCGGTTGGATCAGAAATGATTATTGGGTAGAACCTGAAATCCTCACTCGGTTCATCCTGTTTCTTATAATAATGAAAATTCGTTATCTGTTGATTTAAGAAACCTACGCCAATATAGCCGACTGATTCCCACGGTTCCTGAGGTATACCATCAGCATCCCAGTAATAAACAAAAGTAACACTCGAATCACGGTATAAGCCTATATAGTCCTGCATATCATAATCGCAGCGGAAATTACCCCGGAAACCAAGATACATACTATCGAGCGCGGTACTCCCAGTTGTATAGATGTGAAAATTGTAGAAGATGAAATCCTGAGCATATATCCGTCCGTACGAATAAGTAGACTGATCTACTTGTAGACCAAAAACACCCTGGTCATTGAAAATGCAGAAAAGATCCTGGTCTGAAGTAAACTCGCCCTCAACCTCCAGTCCGGTGGCTGGATCACGACGATAAGGTCCGGGCCAAAACGGCTCACCTGCCTGCCGGGGCCAGGTATCGACATTGTCCGAGGTCGCCATAATAGGCGTGCCGTCTGGCGTTGTCTCTTCACCTGAGTAGAGCGTGCCAAAGGAACCTTCAAGAGGTGCCCACTCAGGCGCTGCCAGGTTCACAAATGACTCAACGACATTATAATCACGCGCCGCGATCATACCAAATCCAGGGCAGTACTGATGTTGGAAAGGTGCTGAATTGGGCCAATGAAACGATGGTGTGAAGTAATGGAGGTTCGCGATTAACCCGAAATTTGAGGTTACGTCAGACAATTCGCCCTTATCTGAAATACCCACTGCCTTATCGACCTCAGGATAAAATATCAAACATAGTATCAATATCATGCTAACTCCTTTATCAGAATCCTACACTCATACCTGCTTTAATTATTCTTCGCGCACCAACGTATGCAGGATTCATAATATAGTCTTGTGATCCCATTAAACCACCAGCCGCTTCACCTGTATTCCAGGGTTCGCCGCTGCGCGAGTAGACATAACGGGGATTGAGGTAATCTGTAATATTATTACCTTTGACAAAAAAATCAACCGTCGTCTTGCCAATGTTGAAACCTTGATGGATCATCACATCAAACGAGTATTCCCACGCCATGCGCGCTGAATTCTCTTCGACAACGACACCTTCGCTTATGTAAGGTGTATAAGGCAACCCGCTTGCCGCTTTGAAATTGAGCCCCATAGCACCCAGCTTGGTGAATGCGATATTCAAAATACCAGTAACAGTATGGCGGCGGTCAAAGTCCAAATAGTATTCTTTCATCCTCTCAGGTAAACCAGTATAAACATCATAAAAACCTTGCATAGCAAATGAACGGTTACCGCGCGCGATTTGATAAGTATAATTGATATTGAACCCGAATCTGGAAACCAGTTTTCTTTTTATAGTTACATCAAACCCTTGTACTGAACCGAAATCTTCATTGGTGTAAATAATGTAATCATACGGGAAATCACGTACTTGGGTGGTGGCTAGCAAGTTCTTGATGTCTTTTAAGAAAAGGGTGACATCGATACCGTAAATATTCTTTATTGCATATTTCATACCAACTTCATAAGTAGTAGTCCGCTGCGGTTTGATCCGTGGATTACCGACTAACCCATAACGAGGGATACTCTCAGGATTTGCTATGTAGTCCGCGTTGAAATACATGATCTCATAAGGTGGTGTCTGGAAAAAGTGACCATAGGCAAAATGGAGCATTGCATTGTCAGTAATTGGATGAGATAAACCAAGACGCGGCGATAATTGATAACTCGGGTCAACATCATAAACCGGCGATGTCGGATCCTCAATATCCTCCCACATCACAGCATTCGGGTAATAGTAATCAAAGCGCAGACCCGCATTGACCACCAGATAATTGTGTTCAATCTTATCCTGCAAGAATACCGCACCATCGGAAGGTTCTCTTGTATATTCTTGATAGACAATCGGACCACGCGTGAACAGTTGCTGACGTTTATCTAAGTTGAACCTGTAGAAGTTGCTCACAATACCAAATTTCACATTATGAATTTTGGCTGCTTGAAGCGTGATGTCAGCTTTTAACACGTATTTTTGGGTTGTGATCTCCTGCTGGAATATTGGATAGCCTGAAACATAAAACTCTGAGTAGTTGTCATATACCGGTTCAATAACCGTATCAGCGACCGCGTCTGAAGATTTTGTCTCGATACTATCGACGATATAGCCGAAGCGCAAATTATAGAAAAGATTATTGCGCAGTATATGATTTATCCCACCAATAACCCTTATGGACCGTTTATAATTGATGAGGTAGTTATCATACAAATACTTATACCGATGGCTATAGTTTTGTGTTTCACCATATGAATAATGAACATCAACAAAAGCCTTGAATTTTGAACCAAAGCGACGCGTCAGTTTGCCACTTGCTCCATAACCATTTTCATAACCGAAAGGAAGATACGATTCCTGGTTGAAATAATTCGTACTTGCATAAAAACGCGTCCCCTTGTCAAATGGTATCGGTCCAGTGAGGTGCGCATTGATCTCACCCTGAAAAGCGATATCCAATTGCTGTAGCTCGTACAGGGAATTGCCTAATGAATCGCGGTGGGTGTCAGTTGCTGAATCCGGATCTATCCAATCAGCTTTGCGATACGGGGACGGGTTAACTGCAAAGGAAGTGTATTCAAAGTGCGAAGATAACCTTGGACTCCCTTCAGGTGTAACAACATTAACGACGCCGCTCATCACATTCCCATACTCAGCATTGAACGTACCGGAAAGGAGTGACATTTCAGAGATGATGTTCTTGTCAAAATCAGGAGCACTGCCCAGTAAAGGATTGGATACTTCTATGCCATCGATATAATAGGCAAGTTCTCCAGTTCGACCACCGCGGATGTGCAGGTCACCTCCGGCATCGGTTGTCACACCGCCTTGAAGAGCAAGAACCTCAGTGGGCTTGGTTACCGGCAAAAGGTCAATTTCATCGCGCGTTATCCGTGTTTCTTTTGAGGTCATGTCGATCTCAATAACCGGTTCCTCAGCCACCACAACAATCGGATTATCGATTTCAATCAAACCGATGGTTAATAGAAAATCCAGATATGTTGTCCGATCAGCATAGACTTTAACATCCCTTTTTATCTCAATGCGATAACCGATCATGTGTGCCTCAACTTCGTATTTACCGGGCGGTACATTAAGAATAAAAAAGTTACCATCGACACCAGAGGCACCGCCATAGAGAAGTGAGGGAATGTAGACATCTACGCCGTACAGGGGATCACCAGTCTCAGCATCGATAACACGACCACTGATCTTCCCGACCGTACCACCACACAGAAAAAACGGCAGCAATAATAAAAGTACTTTCCTCATAATTGTATTATTCTCCTTTTGTAAATTACCGAACCAAGGGATAGTAAACCCCGTAGGAAAAGATTCACTTTTTCATTACCTTTCCTGTCATAAAAGGCGAGGTTTTTCAACCGGGTAAATTAAGTAGAAAATGCAGATTTTACTGTTTTACTCGGCTTTCGTGCGTTTGTTTATCTCGCTCTTAAATATCTTCGAGGGTCGGAAAAAGGGCACATATCGATCAGGTAATGTGTATTCCTTGCCGCTTTTTGGCGCTCGGGCAGTCCGACCGGGACGTTTCCTCAACTCAAAGGTTCCGAACCTCCTTAACTCAACCCTTTTGTCTTTTATTAACACTTCAAAGATTGTATCCAAAAATGCGTCTATCAGTTTTTCTATATCTGCCTTGGTAAAGGCCGGTCCGAATTTCTCACCTATCTTCTCAACTAATAGCTCTCTCCTCATTTTGCCTCCTTCTCATGAGAACATCCTGCACAAGAAATCACTGAACAACCTGCACATGACGAACCGATATTACTTGAAAACTTACCACTACTGCGAAAACCGAATGTCGAACACAAACGCCTTAAATCTTTACTCTTACACCGCGGATACGCTAGAGCGTCCTTTTCTCGATTATTTAGGATCAAATCCTCGAATATATTCTGACATTCATTGCAAGAGAATTCCAAGATTGGCATATCACTGTGATTATAACTATTATCAATGGACTGTCAATATTTCATTGAAAACGTTTAGCGCGTTTAATTCGTTATTATCGTTTAGATCATTTATCTGAGTTGTCTTCAGCCAAAGGCGTGTCTTCAGCGTAGCGTATCCCCCCAGTCTCCTTGTCTCCTTAGTCTTCTTGTCTTCTGTTACACTATACTCCAACCTGCCTTTTTCGGCGTTTGGTTTTGCGGCGTTTGCTGTGTGATCGTTTATCACCCGCTGATGTCTTGCCAGTTTCAATGAGTTTCTTGAACTGTTTTTCAGTGAGTTTTTTCCTCTGCTCATCCCGACGTTGTTCAGTCTTTTTTCGTCGTTCTTTTTTCATTCATACCTCCTTGTTACTAAATCCCCTTGTCTTTCCTTTACAATTTTACCTAATAAGAACAAAGTGTCAAGCAATTGGTCTGAGGTTTACCCACATCCTTGAAATTCATTACGATTATTACCTTATAATTTTTTAAGGTATTTCTCGATGCCCCCGCACTTTTGTAAAAGTGCGTGCTGGAAAGGAGCCTCTGGCTGGAAGTTAGCGCTTTGCGCTGGAACCGTTGAATCCTAACGGATTGGAAAGTAAATGGAGTGCAACGGCTTGCCGTTGCATGCAGTAGCCCCGATAGAACGGGATTTTCGTTACACTCCAACAAGCTACTGCACTCCGCAGCAAAAGTGCGGGGTTACTCGAAGGATAAAAGTGAAAAGAAGGGTGCGGTATCTCTTAAATTATTACCGGGAACATGAAATGTGGGTAAACCTCAGTATTGGTCTCGCTATACCACCGCCGGTTTTCGCTCTTGACTTTATGGCGAAAATTGATATCATTAAATAAAAAGGAGGAAATGAAGTGGCGATTGATTTAACTGCAGTTTTAAGATTTTTAAGGCTTGTGAAAAGCCAATTCGTGAGTGACATAGCTATTGACCTTGGGACATGCACTACGCTTATCTATGTAAACGACCGTGGCATTGTGCTCAACGAACCGACCGTCGTAGCGATTGATACGAAAACAAAAAAGTGCCTTGCCGCTGGGGATGAAGCAAAGAGGATGCTCGGCAGAACACCGGCTGATATCAAGGCTATTCGACCAATGAAAGATGGTGTTATTGCGGATTTTGAAATGGTTGAGTTACTACTGCGTACATTTATTGAAAAAGTTCAGAAAAGAAAACTGTTCACCCGCCCAAGGATAATTATCTGCGTTCCTTCAGGGATTACCGAGGTTGAAAAGAGAGCGGTACGCGATTCGGCCGAAGCAGCTGGTGCAAGGGAAGTGTTTTTGGTATCCGAACCTATTGCTGCGGCTATCGGTATTGATCTACCTGTCCAGTCGCCAACCGGGAACATGGTCATCGACATCGGGGGTGGAACAACAGAAATCGCAGTAATTGCATTATCTGGCATTGTCACCAATAACTCGGTGCGCATTGCCGGAGATGAAATGGATGATGCAATAGTTCAGTACATAAAAAAGAACTACAATCTAATCATCGGGGAGCAAACTGCAGAACAGATAAAAATAGACATCGGAAATGCCTTTCCCACAGTAGAGGAGAAAACCTATGAAGTCCGAGGTCGTGATCTTGTATCGGGTATCCCCAAGACTATAAAACTCACCAGTCACGAGGTGCGCGAAGCGATCCAAGAACCCCTCTCGATGATTATCGAAGCAATACGATCAACCTTAGAAAAAACGCCACCAGAACTCGCGGCTGACATCCTAAACTCTGGTATCTACCTGGCTGGCGGTGGTTCTCTGTTAAGGGGCATCGATACCCTCATTCGTGAAGAAACCAATCTGCCGGTAAGAATTACAGATGAACCGCATAAAGCAATTGTTATTGGTGCCGGGAAGATTCTTGAGGACATGACCACCTATGAAAAAGTAATATTCCAAATGAAGAGAGAATAGTTGTCGCGTCGTCAGTTAGCATTTTTCTTTTCTCTTTTATTGATCTCAATAACCTTTCTGTCACTCGGTGAACACACCAAATTAACTATATCAACCCGCCTTTCTCCGATTCTCCTTTTTCCAGTAACGACAATTACTAAGCTCTTTGACTTCCTGTCTGTTTCAAGCACCCGTATAACTGAATTGGAGACCATGGTGAACCGTCTGCGTCTTGAAAATGCCGAGTGGAAGAAGATAATACTTCTCGACACAACAGATTACCAAACCACTGAGTATCGGTTGCAGAAGGCACAAATAATTGGTCGCGACCCATCAAACATAAACAGCTATTTGTACATAAATATCGGTGAAAAAGAAGGTGTCCGTATTGATCAACCAGTCCTTTGTATAGACGGCTTGATCGGCAAAATAAGATATGTAGGCAATAATTACACAATCGTTGAAACCATTGAAAAACATGGCTTTGCAGCAAGCGCCCTGGATGCTAAAACAGGCATCCACGGTATTGTGAAGAACCACGGAAATCTGGTTTTTGATTTTGTTAGGATAGATGATGAAATAAACATAGGTGATTCTGTATACACTTCAGGGATGAGTGATATTTTCCCCGAAGGCATCTTGATTGGAATAGTGAAAAAAATCGATGAATCAGATGATCAGTTTTTCAAGCCCATCTATCTAAAACCGAGCGTCCGGATCAACCGGCTCAATTATGTTTATGTTGTTTACGGTAAGGAAAACAATTGAAATACCTATTGTATTTTGCACTACTTTATGTCCTGCTCCCTTTCAACCTATATATCGATCTAATTTCGATACTGGTATTTTATTTGGTTTTCAATGAAGATGAAAGATTTGCCCTTATTTTTTCTTTTTTCGCCGGACTCCTCATTGATTTATTCCACCCCGTTGTCTTAGGTGTAAATATCCTCATTTACGTTATATTTGTGCAAACTCTATTATATGTTAAAAAGTACTTTAAGCAAAATATGTGGGTAAACTGGATTGTCTTCGCCGTCTATTACCTGGCGAAAGTGTTTGTAACACACATCGCAATTTCCGCACCGGTGAGGATCCAACCTATTATCCTCACAATTATGTGTTTCTTGCCGTTAGTCTTAATATCCAATAAAATAAAATACAGGGTATGGATGAGAACATAAAGAGATTCAAGTTCCTGCGCAATGTCATCATTGGCACCGCGATCGTTATCATCATTGCAAGCATAAAACTACAGGTGATCGAAGGCAAGAAGTACTCTCGACTTGCGGAAAAAAATCGAATAAGACAGCGATACATTACCGCACCGCGCGGCAAAATTTTTGACCGAAACGGAATCGAAATCGCTAATACAAGACCGGGTTTCTATGTGTCGGTAATCCAATCGATGATCGATAACAAAACCCTGGAAAGTATATCAAAAATTCTTGATATCGATAAAGAGACTGCCCGGAATAAATTCAAGCTTGAGAAGAATCCCTTTATGCCTGTAAAAATCGCCCACGACATATCTTACCGACAACTGTCGATTATTGAAGAAAACATAGATGACCTCAAAGGTATTGAAGTTGGTGTTGAACCACTTAGGAACTATCCATATGGTGAACTGCTCTGCCATCTCCTTGGTTATGTTGGTGAAATAACACACCAGGAAATAAAGCGATTACAGGACTACTCTATCAATGATTACATAGGAAGGATGGGCATTGAAGAACACAATGAAAATCAATTGAAGGGGAACTACGGTATCGAATTCATCGAAGTTGATGCGCGGGGCAGAGAAATAGGTGAAATAACTGAAAAAAGAACGATCCCGGTAGTCAATGGGCAGGACTTCTACACAACAATCGATGTCGTGTTGACTGAATCTGTGGCGGTCTACTTGGAAAAGTACAAAAAAGCAGCTTGCGTGTGTCTGGACCCAAAGAATGGAGACATCCTTGTTCTTTATTCAAAACCTGGTTTTGACCCAAATCTTTTTGTCCATGGAATGAAAAAAAAAGAATGGGAAATACTTAACAAAACACCTGATGCGCCAATGTATAACCGCGCGCTGATGAGTTGTTATCCAGGTGGGTCCACATTCAAACCATTTGTTGCCCTTGCGGCTCTGGATGCTAATATGATTACCCCTGAAAAAACCTTCAAAATATGTACCGGGAAATATCGCTTAGGAAGACGAACATTCCGGTGCTGGAAAAAACACGGCAAACTGCAACTTAGCGGCGCCATAATCCATTCATGCGACATCTATTTTTATCAACTCGGTGCATTTATTGGAATTGACACAATCGTATCAAGGACAAGCGAGCTCGGCTTTGGTAAGCTCACCGGCATTGATTTACCCGGCGAAAAAGAAGGCTGTTTACCTGACCGAGCGTTCTTTGAAAAGAAATACGGCAAGAACTGGCCTGAAGGACACATCTTTAATTTGAGCATTGGGCAGGGTGACTTACTCGCTACACCTCTGCAAATGGCTTGCGCTTACACAGTATTTGCAAATGATGGTGAAATCGTTGTGCCCCATGTTACTAAGACTGACGACTATGCATATCGTACAACCAATATCTCTCAGGCATCAATTGAGATTATCAAAGAAATGCTCGCCGGCGTTGTCGCTTTTGGTACCGGTGGCTTGGCTCGTCTTGATGATTACGTAGTGTGCGGTAAGACCGGAACTGTCCAGAATCCCCATGGTGATGATCATGCCTTATTCATAGGTTATGGACCTGGAGACGCGCCAGCTATCCTGGTATGTCTGGTTGTGGAAAATGCCGGGCACGGCGGAAGTGTAGCAGCACCAGTCGTTGGTAGAATAATTCGCACCTTTCTCAATAATACAAGGCTTACGCAATATGCAAAAGAAAACTAACTTCAGGATTATCGTCGCGGTTACTGTACTCTCACTCATCGGTCTACTCATGGTATTCTCAACTGCGGACCTACATACCCTCACAAAACAAGCAGTTTGGCTGGTCATCGCAATGATTACCGCGATAGTCATCTCGAAAATCCCTCCAAGGTTCTGGTCAAATATTGCGCCAGTACTATACATTGGAGCGATAATCCTCCTTCTTATCTTACTCCTCACCCAAAGTTCTTATCCAAAACGCTGGTTTAAGATCGGTACGATCTCCATCCAGCCATCTGAATTCGCCAAGTTTGCAACCGTGGTTTTTCTCGCAAGTTACCTCGCCGCACGTAAGAAAATGAAACGATTCTCAGACCTTCTGGTGCCGCTTGTCATAATCGCGATGCCCGCAATCTTAATATTCTTTGAACCTGATTTAGGAAGTGCTCAGATTTTCTTTCCAATCCTCTTGCTCATGTTGTACTGGGCTGGTATGCCAGCGACTAAAATTTTCATCTTCTTCTCCCCCCTTATCTCAGCCGCGGCAAGCTTTATCATTTATGTCTGGGTAGCATATTTCATAGGCTTAACCGTCTTCCTCTATTTTCACAAACAACTGAATGACTTTATCTATGGCACCGTTAGCAACTTCCTCGCCGGTTTAGTAATGCCCCTTGTTTGGAATTTGCTGAAACCTTATCAGCAAGAGCGTATAATCACCTTTTTCTCACCATGGGTCGATCCTCGAGGCATGGCGTGGCAGACTATCCAATCAAAAATCGCCATCGGTTCAGGCGGCATCATTGGTAAAGGGTTCTTGTCAGGAACCCAGAAAAAATTGGAATTTCTGCCATTGAGGCATACTGATTTCGTATTCTCATGTCTCGGTGAAGAATTCGGTCTGATCGGCATCATCTTAACAACCCTTGTCTTTGCCTATCTTTTCTATGAACTACTGCTTCTTACAAGAACAACAAAAAACCGTTTTTCCAGTATCATGGTTGCCGGAGTACTTGCCTGGCTGGGATATCAAACATTCGTAAATATGGGGATGACCTTGGGTCTTTTACCAGTAACCGGTGTACCCTTACCATTTATCAGCTATGGCGGTTCTTCGCTCCTTGCTTGCTATATGGCAATAGGCGTTTGCCTTGCCGTGTCAAAGCTAAAGTTTAAGTACTAGACTCCACAATAATAATCTCTGTAATCTCTTTTGTATCGTTGTAATCTGAGATTTCTGATTTTTTCAGAAATCTCAGAAATCTCTTGACAAGCAAGGCAAAAATGGGTATTCTTGTAAGATTATAAGGAGGTTATATGAAAAAATTTTTGGTGATATCATCAATTCTTATTCTGGCTGCCTGCAATACTGGCTTAGAGATCAATACTGAATGCGTGCTCAAACACACCGCGGAAATGGTGAAATTCGAAAACACGGCAGGTGATATTGAAGAGGTTTTTGTCAACCTTTCCTGGACCTGGGTTCATGGCACGCCTAATGGTGACGGTGTGATTGTCGAAAGACAGATCACAAGTGACTATGATTCGATTGGTTATGTAGATTCTATTACTACATTGATGACTTTTACTGATACGTCTGACTTGCTTGAACCAAATCTCGCGGTATCCTATCGTTTGGGTTTTCTTGTCGGCAAATCAGTAGATTATTTTGTGACCACGGACTTCACAATACCAGGGACCCAACACTTTGTACAACCAGATACTGAATTCATAACCATAGATACTACAAATAATACCCTGACCATAGAGTTTGCTGCGCTTGCTGGCTTTGATGAAACTGACATCGCGATTTATAAAACATCGTTTACAGATATCGATAGTATCATAAATACGCCAATCGAAGAACTATTGGAGATCCTCACTAACCCATTGATTGATACAACGCTGACTAATACTATATGGGTTATTCCTGGAGCCGACGCGCTAATTGAAACACTCTCGGTTCACATGATAAAGATATCTTCGTCCAAAATGGGTCAGTTAGAATATATCACTGACACATCTATCGGGCTTCGCGCCTTCATAAGAACACCTTAGCCCATCTGGTGTAGTATCTCCTATGGCAAGAATAGAACTTGATGTTCTCCTTGAAGAACTGGTTCTGAGGGAAGGTTCAGATCTCCATCTCCGCTGTGGAGAACCACCTATCCTCAGGGTTGCTGGAAAACTCCAAAAGATGGAACAAAAGCCGCTCGACGACCAAGACCTTGAATGTCTTATCTACGGCTTGATGAACCCCCTTCAAAAAAACCAATTCCTCAAGATGTTAGAATTTGATATGGCATATGAAATATCCGGTGTTGCAAGATTCAGGGTCAATTGCTTTAGACAAATGGGTCACATCGGTGCGGTCATGAGAATCATCCCGCTTAAAATAAACACCATTGATGAGTGGGGTTTTCCAAGTGTTTTCAAGAAAATTGCGGAACTCCCCCGGGGTCTTGTTCTTGTAACTGGTCCAACTGGCAGCGGCAAGTCCACTACTCTAGCCGCTATCATAGAACATATAAATCAAACCCAGAAAAAACACATAATTACAGTTGAAGATCCCATTGAGTTCTTGCATCGCGACGCCAAGTCTATAATTGAACAGCGGGAAATCGGCATTGACACGCTTTCTTATGCAGAAGCCCTGCGCCGGGTTATCCGGCAGAATCCAGATATTATCTTAGTCGGTGAAATGCGGGATCTCGAAACGGTTGCGCAAACAATAACTGCTGCCGAAACTGGTCACTTAGTATTTTCAACCCTGCACACTATCGATGCGGTCCAGACGATCGACCGAATAATAGATGTCTTTCCGCCAGCACAGCAGCAGCAAATCCGGCTGCAACTGTCAACGACCCTCCAGGCCGTAATTACAGAAACCCTTGTACGCCGCAAAGGCGGCCATGGAAGAGCTGCTGCCTTTGAAATCATGGTTTGCACACCGGCGATAAGAAGCGCTATCCGGGAAGCCAAAACTCCTCAAATCTACACGTCTATCCAAACTGGCTCAAGAATGGGTATGATACAGATGGATCAATATCTAAGGAACTTGTTTCATCAGGGTGTCATCGAATACGAAGAGGCTCTTGCAAACTGTAATAACCCAGATGAATTCGAAAAAAGGGTTTAGCAATGATCAAACTGCACGATCTTATCAGAGCACAGATCCAGTATAATGCGTCAGATCTAATACTTAAAGTCAATTCGCCACCTATTATGCGCGTTAATGGCGATTTGAGATTACTCGATCTACCGCCATTAAGTAAAGTCGATATTGAAACCGGTCTTGTTGAACTTCTGTCAAAAAAACAGTTAGAAGAATATAAAAAAACGTTCGAACTCGATTTTTCATATACCATGCCCACCGATGAGAGGTTTCGAATTAACTTATTCAAGCAAAAGGGTAACCTGGGCGGTGTATTTCGACTTATCCCCTCAAAAATCCCCACCCTCGACGAAATCGGTTTTGCTACCGGGCTGAAAGAAATGGCCTTGAGACCACGCGGTCTTATTGTTATCACTGGACCTTCCGGCTGCGGTAAATCAACAACCCAAGCTGCCCTATTAGATTACCGCAATACAAATGACAAGTGTCACATTGTAACAGTCGAGGACCCGGTTGAGTTCATTCACAAAAATAAACAGGCATTAGTGACCCAAAGAGAAGTCGGTAAAGACACTCATTCTTTTGCCAATGCCCTCAAATTCGTGCTCCGACAAGACCCTGACGTTATCCTCGTAGGTGAAATGAGAGATTTAGAAACAATTGCGTTAGCTATTACCGCCGCGGAAACTGGACATACTGTAATAACCACATTACACACAGCTGATTCAATATCAACAATTGATCGCATCATTGATGTCTTTCCGCCCCATCAACAAAACCAAATAAGGATGCAACTTTCACTGAACCTCCTTTGTGTTGTTTCCCAGAACCTCTTAAAACGCGCCGATGGCAAGGGACGGATTGCCGCGGCAGAAATACTGATTGCCGTCCCGGCCGTAAGAAATCTGATACGGGAGGCAAAGACTCATCAGATATCCTCAATTCTGCAAACATCCCAACAACTGGGTATGATAAGTTTTGATGCATCTCTCGCCAACCTGGTAAAAAAGAATGTTCTAACAAAAGAGGAAGCTGAATCAAAATCCCTCAATCCGGACGCGTTCCATAAGGAAATGGAACAGCTGTCAAAATCTGGATAGTGAAAAAATCTTATCTTAAACTCAACAGTCCGGTGCAATACATAAAAGGAATAGGTCCAAGACGGTCCACATATTTTAAGAAAATCAGTATTGAGACAGTAAATGACCTCTTATTCCTTGTGCCGAGAAGATATGTTGACTACTCTGCTATGCAACAAATCAGCAACCTTAAAATCAACGATGAGGCGAGTGTTATTGGTAAAATCAAAGCGGTAGACGTCCAGGGAACAAGACACCGGGGGCAAATAGTGAAAGTGCTTTTAGCCGATGAGTCTGATACAATCGCCGTGAAATGGTTTAACCGACGTGACCTGAAGAATAGGTTCAAAACTGGAGACAGTCTGATGGTATCAGGCAAAGTAACTTTCTTTCATGGTCGACAAATTGTAAACCCGATTTATGAAATTATTGCTGAACAGGAAGTGGACAAAACTCAAGGTACAGTGATTCCGATCTATCCATTAACCGAGGGACTCGGGCTTTGGGACATAAAGCGCGCCGTAAGGACCTGCGCTGATGAATGCCTCGATGATGTCCAGGAAACTCTACCGGCGTCGCTGCTCAAAAGGAATAACCTGATGGCATTACCGCAGGCAATAAGAAACCTCCATTTCCCCAGCAATCTACAAGATGCTTTTGCCGCCCGAAGGCGTCTGGTTTATGATGAATTTTTCTTCTTTGAACTAATACTGGCTAAGCGTCGATCAATGGCGAAGCATGAAACAGGCATCAGTCTGCCGGACCAAGGTGTTCTAACGCATCAACTTCTCGATGTTTTACCTTTTGAATTAACCAAAGGGCAGGTTGAGGTTATAAAAAACATAACCGATGACATGGTAAAACCTCGTCCTATGAACCGCTTGCTCCAAGGGGATGTTGGCGCAGGCAAAACCGTGGTGGCGCTTTATGCCATGCTTGTGTCAGTTGAGAACGGTTATCAATCGGCACTCATGGCACCGACGGAAATATTGGCTGAGCAACACTTTGTCGGCCTGTCTGAAATATTAAAAAAACTAAAAATCGAAGCTGTTCTGCTGACCAGCAGCATAAAAACTGAAGCTCGAAAAAAAGCAATCGGAAAAATCGCTAGCGGCGATGCTCAAATCGTATTTGGCACCCATGCCCTCATCGAAGAAGAAATTAAGTTCAATAAGTTGGGACTTGTAGTCGTTGATGAACAACACCGCTTCGGTGTTATGCAGCGAGCCGCTCTGGTTAACAAAGGAATTAACCCGGATTTTCTTGTTTTATCAGCGACACCAATACCGCGTACGATAGCCCTAACGCTTTACGGTGATTTGGATATATCCCTTTTAAAAGATAAACCGCCGAGGCGCGGTGAAGTGTTGACTAAAATCATTAAGCAAAATAAAAAACAAGACATCTATTCATTTGTTAAGAATGAGCTGGCAAAAGGACGTCAAGCCTTCGTGATATGTCCACTCATCGAAAAATCAGAGAAACTTGATCTGAAATCAGTAGATGAGGTCTATCAAGAAATCACCTCAATTTTCTGCGATTATTCAATCGGCGCAATCCATGGCCGGTTAAAAAGTATCGAGCGAATCGAAATCATGAACGAGTTCCGCGCTGGGCAACTGGATATACTCATCGCCACCACCGTCGTCGAAGTAGGCGTTGACATCCCGAACGCCAGTATCATGCTCATTGAGCATCCAGAAAGGTTCGGCTTAGCTCAACTCCATCAATTGAGAGGCCGCATCGGTCGCGGAACACAACGGGCATACTGTTTTCTATTCCTAAACCGTTACGTTGCGCCAGAAACCTATGAGCGAATTGCATATTTCGAAAAGAATAATGATGGCTTTGCCCTCGCCCAAAAGGATATGAAGTTACGCGGACCTGGAGAAATCCTTGGAAAAAAACAACACGGACTACCCGACCTAAAAATCGGCGATCTGGAAGATGACAAGAAATTGCTCTTTTTAGCTCGCGACGATGCATTTAGCGCAATCGCAGAAGACCCCGAAATGAAATCTTCCGAGTTCCTTGCAATAAAAAAACAACTGCGTAAACTGACCCCTAAAGAAAAATTACTGAGTATTGGTTAAGGAGAAAATAATGAACAAGTTTACCCTGGTTATAAGTGTCTGCAATGTTATTGCTGGTTTTGTACTGGTGGCGGCGCTAACAATATCTTGCACAAACATTCCGTCAAACATCGGTAAAAGTAACGAGGTGGTTGTTGCATCATCGGCGATCGACAGCAACATGATCATCGATAATATTCAAATCTTCAACTACGTTCCTCAAAAGGAAGGGCTGTTTACCTTTCTCTTCAAGGCAGATACCGCAGCCAAGAAGTTCAGCCGGTATCATACGATTTTCATTTATGGAACACTCCAGGATGAATCCATTAGTACCCTATTGAGTGAGGAAGCCAAGGTAGCCACAGAAAAAGATACTTTCACACTTTTCAAGCTCAATGACCTTTGGGCAAAAGAACAACTTGTCATTGTTATGGCAGTATCTGAATCCATTTATACGGCCCAGGGTATTATCAAATATAAAAACATGATCGCCAATATGTTGGAGGAAAACCAGTACCAGTACATTAAGAAGAATTACTACTGCAAAGATATGGATAAGAAAAACAAAAAAAATCTGGAGAACTTCGGCGTGACCTTTGACCTCGCCAAATCATGGATGATTGATTCTACACATCAACAAGATGCTTTTATTTTCTTCCATAAACATTTCCCAGACCGCAGCATCTTTTTCTACAAGGAACAGATCAGCCAGGAACTGTCACGAACGTCAGCAATAGAGAAACGCAATGCGCTCACCAACGAGTACTACAATGGTGATTATGTGTTAGAAGATCTGGTCACGGCTAAAGAAATTGAATTTAAGGATATGAAAGGTATAAAACTGAAGGGGGTATGGCAAAATGATTCACTCGTTGCCGGTGGCCCTTTCATCTCATATTTCTTGACTGCCGAAGATACCTTATACATTATTGATGGTATCCTGTTCAACCCCGGCAAAAGGAAAAGTGACCATTTCACAACACTTGAAGTAATAATGAACTCTTTCCAGATAGTTAAGCCCAAAAACAAAAACATGAAATGAGACTTGACAAGGTTTATAATATGATTAATATATATTATATTATTCTTAATGGAGGAAGAAATGGGAGAAAAAGACTTTTCTGAAATTGCCCGGCTTAGCGAGCGGTTTAATAAAGATCCAAAATCAAAGATTTTTGTACAACTTGCGGATGCTTATAGAAAAAACAATATGATTGACGAAGCCTTTGATATACTAAACAAGGGTTTGGCTTTTCATCCAAATTATCCACTCGCCCATTTGATCCTTGGTAAGTGCAATTTTGACAAGAGGAAACTCGAACAAGCCAAGGAATCATTCAAAAAAACCCTGTCCTTCGATCCCCAGAATATCGTTGCGCTACGAATGCTTGCCCAGACCTGTGAAGCTATCAAAGACGAGGATGGTCAGATCGAAGCATACAAAGGTATCCTTGCTGTTGATCCTTTTGACGCACCGGCTAAGGAGAAACTAACCCAGCTCGAATCGCTTCATAGAAAAGAACCTCTTTATACAGTAGCCATGGCTGAAGAATATGAAAAACAAGGTGATCTCGAAAAAGCCTTGTCGATTTATGAGAACTTGTCATTCACTACTCCAAATGATCTGGTACTCGAGCAAAAAATTACCGAGTTGAAAAAGAAAATCGGCCGGGAGACGAAAAAACCTGAAGAGGAGCAAATTGAAGGGCTTCAGCTGGATACGTATTTACGAGCTGAAGACCTCGATAAGAAAACCGCACCAGAAACAACTCAGACCGAGGAAGTTGGTCCCAAGGCAACACCTGAACCGACTTCGGTTCCAGAACAAATTACAGAAGTTAAATCTCAAGGATTTTTTCCGAGCGATGCTGGAGAAAAGCCGGAAGAAGCCGTAACTAAACAAGACGAACAAATCCACGAACCAACTGAAGCTGCCCAAGCCTCTGAGACTACGGAAAAACCTAAGACTGAAGAGCCAGCTGGTCTTGATCTTTTGGAGCCGATTGAACCTGCATCTGCACAACAAGATGAGACACCAAGCCAACCTGTTGAAAAAACTGAAACTGTTGAGTCGACTGAGACACCAGAGGCACAAATAGCTGAACCTGACATATTGCAGCCTGTGGAAACTGCTGAACAACCTCCAGAACCTGAGCAAAAAACACCAACCGAGGAAATCATGGGTGCTGAGGATTTATTGCAGCCTTTAGAACCAGTTGAAGAACCCCCAGCCGAAACCGGGGAACCTGAAATACCAAACCTTTTGGATACGGCCGAACCTGAACAAAAAACTGAACCGCAGCCACCCCCGACTGAAGAACCAAGCGAAAAGCTCGGTGGGGCTGAGGATTTGCTCAAGCCGGTTGAAGAAATCAAGGAAGAACCCGCCGCGGAAACCACGGAGCCATCCCCGGCGCCATTTGCCGGAGTGGACAAAACACAAACAGATGAACCAAAGGAAGAAGTACCTCCAGCAACGCCCCAAGCCGAGACTGAGCCGATAAAGGAAAGCACTCAAGCAGAAACGACCTCTGGCAAAGCAACCGATGTTAGCCAACCGCCATCTGAAGGCCCACCGGCAAAACCTGAAGAAAAGCCTGAAGCAAAGAAACCACCTGAAGAGGATTTCCAGTCGTTCAAGGACTGGTTAGGAGGATTGCTTAAGTGAGGTTCAAAGACATTGAAAGGATCGTGAAGATACTCGAGACCAGCAGTGTTTCAGAAATCGAGGTAACTGATTTCCTGGGTAGAAAAATCAGAATCACCAAGTGCACAAATAATACCCAAGCAGTCAAGGTTGAAGCACCTTCTCAGCCGGTAAAGGAAAAAGCAGAAAAAACCGAGCAAGGAGTCGACAATCTTGTGGCAATAAGATCGCCTATCGTTGGCACATTCTATCGCTCCCCTGCCCCAGACGCACCACCATATATCGACATTGGTGATGTTGTGAAACCGGGTCAAGTAGTCTGTATTGTCGAGGCGATGAAGTTAATGAATGAAATTGAATCGGATGTCGCCGGTAAGATAGTCAAGATGCTTGTAAAAAATGAAGACCCCGTGGAATACAACCAGGAATTGTTCATGGTTGAACCGTTGTAAAATCATCAATAGGAGTAACTGACTATGGAGCTAAAAACACTTCTTGAAAAAATGATAAAGGTCAATGCTTCAGACTTACATCTGAAAGCAAATTCAACACCAGTATTTAGGATCGATGGAAAACTGGTCTCGGAAAAAGGAGAATCGCTAACTCCAGAAACAATCAAAACCATAGCTTACCAAATAATGACAAACCCACAACAAGAGACATTCGAACGTATGAAAGAAATGGACTTTGCTATTGGCGTAAGGGGTGTTGGAAGATTCAGGGTGAACGTATTTAAGCAGCGCGGCAGCATTGCCATTGCAATGCGGGCAATCCCGATATCAGTTAAGCGAATAGAAGAGTTGAACCTTCCTCTGGTTCTGAAAGACCTTGCCTTAAAACCACGCGGTCTTATCCTCTGTACTGGTACTACAGGAAGTGGAAAATCCACGACCTTGGCTGCAATGATCGAGCATATTAATGAAAATACATCACGCCATATCATTACTATCGAAGATCCAATAGAGTACCTTTTCCGGGACAACCTTTCAAGCATCTGTCAACGAGAAGTATTAATGGACACGATATCCTTTTCTATTGCCTTAAAACACATTCTGCGTCAGGATCCGGACGTGATTCTAATTGGTGAAGTAAGAGACCGGGAAACCATGGACACCGCACTCAAAGCTGCGGATACGGGTCACCTTGTTCTTTCAACCCTACACACACTGAACGCAACCGAGACAATTAACCGAATAATTTCATTTTACCCACCTCATCAACATCAGCATATCCGAGTGCTACTCGCAACGACTTTGGTCGGCGTCTGTTCCTTGCGTTTATTGCCTCGTGCAGACGGCAAAGGAAGAATACCAGCCGTCGAGATTCTTTTAACAACACCAACAATCAAAGACTACCTCATGGACCCAGTTAAGACGTTGCTGATACAATCGGCTATTGAGGAAGGCTACGGCCAGTATGGTATGCAAACCTTTGATCAATCCATCTTCAAGTTGTATAAGAACGGGATGATTGCATATGATGACGCGATACAAGCAGTTACTAACCCTGATGAGTTCAAACTTAGACTCGTAGGCATTGAAGCTACTGCAGAACGAGGTTGGGGTTCGTTCGACAAGAAATAGAATCCGTAGTCATCCGTTTACATTCAAAATCTCTATGAAATTATGAAATTTACAAAAATACTAATTGCTAACCGCGGAGAGATCGCAATCCGCATTATTCGCGCCGCCAAAGAGCTGAGGATTGAAACGGTTGCCGTGTATTCAGAGGTTGATAGTGATGCCTTACATACCAGAATCGCCGACGAAGCTGTATGTATTGGCCCGCCACCGAGCAGAGATTCCTACCTAAATATAACACGCATTATTAGTGCCGCAGAAATAACTGGCGCTAAAGCAATCCATCCTGGTTACGGGTTTCTCGCTGAAAACCCGGAATTCGCCGAGATTTGCGAATCCTGCGGTATAATATTCATCGGTCCTGACCCCAGGCACATAAGGGCTATGGGCGACAAAATCAGGGCAAAAAACACCATGAACCAAGCCGGTATTCCTGGTATCCCGGGCAGCGACGGCGCAATAGAATCGCTTGCTTTAGTAAAAAAAGCAAGTGAAGAAATCGGCTATCCGGTAATGCTGAAGGCGGCTTCAGGCGGCGGCGGTAAAGGGATGAGAATCGCCCGCAATGACGAAGAACTGGAATCAGGTTATCGTATCGCCCAAGCAGAAGCCAAGGCAGCCTTTGGCGACGGCAGAATATATATCGAGAAATACATTGCCCGACCCAGGCATATTGAGGTACAGATCCTGGGTGATAACTATGGCAACGTGATAGCGCTAGGCGAAAGGGAGTGTTCTATCCAACGTCGCCACCAGAAGTTACTTGAAGAATCGCCCGCACCAGGTATCGATCACAAACTAAGGCAGAAACTATTCAAAAACGCAATAAAGGCCGCACAGAGTATCCAGTACCGGTCCGCCGGCACCATTGAATTTCTCCTCGACGAAAACAAAAATTTCTATTTCATGGAAATGAACACAAGGATACAGGTTGAACATCCAGTAACAGAAATGGTGACCGGCATAGATTTGCTAAAGGAACAGATTCAAATTGCCCTTGGTGAAAAGCTGACGATCGGGCAGAATGACGTTGAACTCAGAGGCAATGCCATAGAATGTCGTATCAATGCAGAAAACCCTGACCGCAACTTCGTACCAATGCCCGGCAAAATCAGTTTTTTCCACATGCCGCAAGGCCTCGGCATTAGATTTGACACCCATATATTTGCCGGCTACAATATCCCGAGTCACTACGACTCGCTGATCGGCAAGTTGATATGCCATGGCTCATCGCGCCAGGAAGCGATCGCACGTATGCGACATGCCCTTGATGAAATCGTCATTGAAGGCATACCAACTACCATCCCTTTTCATAAAAAAATCATGGACAACAAAAAGTTCATCAAGGGTGATATTACAACGCATTTCATCGAAGAAATGTAAAAACCTCAACGTTTTGTTCGTTTGATTCGTTTAGACCGTTTCACTAAAAGTCATTAGTCATTGAGTAAAGCAGTTATTGAGTTACTAGGTTATTAAGTTATTGGCACCTTGCTCTCTACTCTTTACTGTTTCTCTCACCTTGTTCGAGACAAGCGAGCGAAGTCGAGAAATCTTATGGCTACGGAGTGCAGTAGCTTGCTACTGCATGCAACGGCAAGCCGTTGCACTCCATCTACGCTCTCCGCCAGAATTTCCAATCTTCCAATCTTCCTATCTTCGTAACTTCACAGCTTCATTCATTAATCCTCTTCCATACTTAGCATCATTTCTCCATACGCTTTACGCCTTACGCTTTTTATTGACAAACTACACTTCTTAGGTATAATATATTTTTAGAATGTCAACCGCTTTCCTCGTCCTTGAGGACGGAACCCTAATCAAAGCTAAACACACTGGTGCAAAAAAAGATGTTTTCGGTGAAATAGTCTTCAATACATCAATGACCGGCTATGAAGAAGCATTCACTGACCCTTCATACGCCGGCCAGATTCTTCTGATGACCTATCCTCTGGTCGGTAACTACGGCATTCGAAAAAAGAACTTCGAATCTAATAAAGTTCAAATAAGAGGGCTCATTTTGAAAGAGCCCTGTTTTTTCGCCTACCGTGGTATGCATCTCGATAAATTCCTTGATTTGTCAAAAGTCTCTTGCCTTTACAGTATCGACACCAGAGCCTTGACCTTGAAGATAAGAAAGCACGGAACAATGAAGGCAATGATTGTAGCACAACCTTCAAAAATGGACTACCATGCATTGCTTCGAAGAATCAAACAGACGCCGTACCCGGATGCCGAAAATTTGGTCGCGCATGTATCCTGTACCAAGAAAATCATTCATGGCAAGTATCCCAGCCGTTTTGTATTGATAGACTGCGGTGTAAAATCAAGCATTTTAAAACACCTAATAGAACATGGCACTGTTATCCAAGTTCCGTTTGATACTGACATTAAGACTATTGATAGACTAAAACCTGACGGTATCGTAGTTTCAAATGGTCCTGGAAACCCAGCACACCAGGCTATACTGTCAACGACTGCCAAGACAGTTGAAAAACTGATTGATAAGTACCCGGTTATGGGCATTTGCCTTGGCCATCAGATACTGGGTCTTGTGCTCGGCTTTAAGACTTACAAACTGAAGTTCGGCCACCGCGGTTCAAACCATGCAGTTAAGCATGTTTGCAGCCAGAAAATATACATCACATCACAAAACCACGGGTATGCGCTTCAAACCCGGAAGAACCTTGATGCCGAAATTACCTGGGTAAACGTCAATGACGGTACGATTGAAGGAATACGCCATCGAACGCGACCTGTTTTTTCCGTACAATTCCATCCTGAGGCTGCACCTGGCCCACGTGATACATGGTTTCTTTTTAGAGAATTTTCAGAGCTCACCATATGCCAAAACGCAAAGACCTGAAGAAAATCCTCATTATTGGTTCTGGACCAATTATCATTGGTCAAGCTGCCGAATTCGATTTTTCAGGATCCCAAGCAAGCTGGTCCCTTAAGGAAGAGGGGTACCGCACAATCATTGTCAATTCAAATCCAGCGACAATACAAACTGATGAACGGACCGCTGACATCATCTATATCGAACCTCTCAACATCGATACATTAACCGAGATCATCAAAAAGGAACGTCCTGACGGACTGTTGCCAGGTTTTGGTGGACAGGTTGCACTCAACCTGTCATACAAATTGGCACAGCAAGGAATTCTCGGTAAGTATTCGGTCGAACTCCTTGGTTCAACTTATGAAACGATTGAAATAGCAGAAAACCGACAGGCATTCCGTCTTCTCATGGAAGCTGTGCACGAACCAATCCCCAGGAGTTCAGTGTGTCAGAGTCTCGACGGGGTACGTCAGGCGGTTGAACAAATTTCCTACCCGGTACTTGTAAGACCGGCATATACACTCGGTGGTACTGGAAGTGGTGTGGCTGGATCCTGGCAGGATTTACAGGAAATCGCCTCAGCCGGACTGAGGCAGTCACCGATAAATCAAGTACTGGTCGAAGAGAACCTTCTGGGCTGGAAAGAATTTGAATACGAGGTCATGCGCGATGGAAACGATAACTGTATAACGATATGCGGTATGGAAAACATCAATCCAATGGGTGTACACACCGGCGAAAGCACGGTTGTTGCTCCAATCCAAACGCTCACTGACCAAGAGAATCAAAAATTAAGAAGCACCAGTCTAAAGATCATAAGGGCTCTGAAAATATGCGGTGGGTGCAATATTCAGTTCGCAGTGAACAGATTCAAATGGGAATACAGAATAATTGAAGTGAACCCACGGGTATCACGTTCATCAGCCCTGGCATCAAAGGCTACTGGCTACCCGATCGCACGGGTAAGTGCGAAAATAGCAGTAGGTATGACTTTGGATGAAATACCCAACGCAGTAACCAAAAAAACATCTGCCGCATTTGAGCCAACGCTTGACTATGTTGTTGTCAAAATACCCCGCTGGCCATTTGACAAATTCCCCACGGTCGACCGTAGAATCACAACACAAATGAAATCAACCGGTGAAGCCATGGCAATTGGTAGCACTATGGAAGAATCGCTCCAAAAGGCACTGCGCGCTCTAGAAATAGACAAATACGGTTTTGAGCCAGAACCGATTATCGAACACGAATTGATAAAAGAACTGCAGGAACCAACTGACCGATTACTCCTTTGTATTGCTGAAGCGTTGCGCCGTGGTTACTCTATAAAGAAGGTCTCGGAATTAACGAAGATAGATAAGTTCTTCATTCGGAAAATAGCGAGGATTGTAGCCTTTGAAAAAAGGTTGAAAAGAGAACATCTTGATGAACAGCTACTCAGGCAGGCAAAACTCCTGGGGTATTCTGATCAGACAATTGCCGAACTCACCAACCAGACCGCTCGTGAGATTCGTGGACTGAGAATTTCCCACGATATAAGACCGGGCTTTAACATGGTCGACACGTGTGCCGGTGAATTCGAAGCCATAACCCCTTACTTCTACTCTACTTACTACACTACGTCCGGTAAGAAATACAGAAAGAAAAATGAAAAACGGATTTTGATTGTCGGCTCAGGACCAATACGTATCGGTCAAGGTATAGAATTTGACTACTGCTGTGTACACGCCGCCTTAACTTTGAAAGATGCCGGTTTTGAAGCTATCATGATAAACAGCAACCCTGAAACGGTATCAACGGATTTTGATGTCTCGAGCCGACTTTATTTCGAACCGTTAACCTTGGAGGACATTCTCAATGTTCTCGAAGAAGAAAACTGCAACAAAATAATCCTCCAGTTTGGCGGGCAGACTTCGATAAACCTTGCCATGCCACTTGCCAAACTCGGAAAAACAGCGAAGCCAAGAATATCAATCCTTGGAACCCAACCTTATGATATACACCGTGCCGAGGATCGGAAACTCTTCTCATACCTCCTGAAGTCGCTGAAAATCAAGCATCCTGCATTTGGTACTGGTTATACCTATGAAGATGTCAAAACTGTGGCAGAACAGGTTGGCTATCCAGTAATCGTGAGACCAAGCTATGTCCTCGGTGGTCGTGCTATGGAAATAGTGTATGAACCTGAGGGACTTGAGCAGTACATTGAAACCGCTGCTCAAGTTTCCAATACCCATCCAGTACTCGTTGATAAATACATAGCCGACGCCGTTGAAGTGGATGTCGATGCGCTTTGTGATGGTCGCGATGTATATGTTGCCGGCATAATGGAACACATTGAACAAGCCGGGGTTCACTCGGGTGATTCATACTGTGTGATGCCTCCCTATACTCTCACGCCGCGCACGGTCAGTAGAATAAAATCA
>JAUWCU010000015.1 GCA_030609135.1 Candidatus Stahliibacteriota bacterium
GGGGCTTTAGCCCCGTCAAAAGCAATGAAATTTCATCAGTTTTCACGAGCCCCGTTTAAATACTAATTTCAGCATACCAAAAACATTTTGCTATACCTTTATTTAACGGGGCGAGCATAAATGCTCTACTCCAGTGAAAAAAGACTTTTTCAACAGCCTGAATAGGTAAGTTTTTCCTAAATTGTAGCGGTCGGATTTATCCGACATAATGAAAATATCCGAAAATTTGTGCGATGAATCGCACCGCTACAATAATTGCTACGTTTTTTATATCATTTTTAGGAAAAACTAAACTATTACATTCAATCAATTGTAGACGCCTGCCTGCTCATGCATTGCGGAGATTTATCAGACATTGCCCGATGATAATTATAGAAAATAATAATTCAAGCATAAGAAGAGTGATATGTCTTAACCACAACCAAAGGTGAACTTACAGGGTAACATGTTTTTAAAACCTATATCAGTGATTTTGCGTCTGAGACGGTTATGATAGTGGTCTGAATCATCTTGAAAATCACGGAATTGCTCAATGGCTTCGGGAAAGTATTTCTTAACGAGACGTTTGATATTTTTCCAAACCTTGGGATATGGGTTGAGCGTATCGAACATAATATAGCGCGCACCTGCATCGCGTGTCTTTCGTATGATTTGGGTAATCGTCTGCTGCGAATCAGTAAAATAGGGGAGTACTGGAGCGACAAAAACCCAGGTGCGTATGCCATGACGGTTGAGCATTTCAATCGCGCTGAAGCGCTGGTCTGGTGGTGTTGTACCCGGCTCAAATACCCGTCTAACCTTAGGGTCAAGCGTGGTGATTGTAAAACCGACTTCAATATCTTTGATTTGTTTTAACAAGTCTATGTCTCTGGTTACAAGAGGAGATTTTGTAAGTATCGACACTGAATGGTGGTATGGGATTAGTTTGCTCAAGCATTTTCTTGTGATTCTGTATTTACGTTCAATTGGTTGATAAGCATCGCAGACCGTACCGAAATTTATATGGCTCCTCCTTGTCAGTCGTGTCAGCTGGCGTTCAAGCACTGCTGGTGCATTTGTCTTAATATCAACAAAATCACCCCATGGTTCAGTGTGTCCTGAGAATCTTTTCATGAATACCGCATAGCAGTACTGACATTTGTGAGTGCAACCGATATAGGGATTTATCGCGTAATCAATACCCGGGATACCTGATTTGTTCAGTATTGAACGACACTCGATTAAATTAGTGTACTTCACTGATCCATTGTGCTCCCACAAACATCTTAAGATATTAAAATAGCATGATCAGTTGAACTGGGCAAATAGAGTTTAAGAACAGTTTTATTTTTTACGATACCTCCCAATTCTGAGGATTCTTGCAATATTGGCATTGGGACTGATTACCGGTTCAATAATTGGTATGCTGGCAGACAATAAAGTGGATACACCAGGACCATGACCAGCATAGCGGCAATCACCATGGATGACAATACCTATGGTAACAGCATCTTTGCGAAAACTCCTGCCAAAGAGATTATCGTGGTCCATCAAAGCAACAAAATCGCCAAAGCGCAGCTTGTCGATTTTGTATTTTTTGATGAATTTCTTATCGGTTGTCATGATATCATAGTCGCCACCCGTCATCATCATGCTGCCAGTACCTGAACCCATTAATGCCGCAGGGATTTTTGTCGTGACAGGTACCTGGATTATCTTGCCCCTTGTTTTTATCGACATTTTTCGAATGAGCCTGGGATCGAGGTTATAGACCGCAATATCAGGATAGTCCAAGAGTTTCAAGCCCTGACCAAATCCTTTTATCAGAATTTTGTCATCAAGGGACATTTTTCCAAGGGTTGCATCAGAAAAGTCGATCATCACGTGTTCGGCACCGCCGTGGTGACCAGTGACTACTCCTTTTTTACCTTTGGCATCGCCTGATTTAATGATTGCCTCGTTGCCTATGCAAGCATAAAAGACATAACCTGCATTAGGACCTTCATATCTTTTTTTCTCATCGAGTATTGTAGAAGCGCAGGGTTCGAGATGATCTGCTTCCCATCCAAAAGCAGGGTCACCCACTTTGACATTGTAGACAATACCGCCAGTTCCGGGCAGATGGAACGGCTTTCCAGCTGAGTCCACACTGTGCATCCGGCGTCCACCAGGGTTCGCCACTTTACCTTGAACTGACATCATCACCAAATTCTTTTCATTTATCCGAAGCATGTTTTCTCCTTTTTCTTATTATAGGAATGTTTGTCCACATGTCAATATCTGGCAGATCCCCAGAAATACATTGACAAATTCTTTATTTGTATTATAATTATTGAATGGATTGATGACAAGATATCAAGGTTTATGATTGATGAAAAGGTTATACGTTAGTTTAAAGGAGAATTGGTGCAAAAATCGATAGTGATATTATTTTATCCTCTATTGCTACTTGGACAAGCTCAGGTTATTTCAGTCAATCCAATACAGAATGCAACAAATACTTCTATTGGTACTGATATTTCTGTAACCTTTGATACTAACATGGATTCTGTCACAATCAATGATACCACATTCATTGTGATGGGAAATCTGTCAGGTTTGCATCTTGGCAGCATAAGTTATGATAGCGGAACACAAACTGCAACATTAGATCCGATTGATGACTTCATTGTTGGTGAGGTAGTTATGGTCGCGCTTACAAGAGCGATTGCCGATACCGCAGGTATTTCCATTGAGGGTTATGTATGGAATTTCACCATTACTGCTTTAAATGGTTCAGGTGTTCTTGCTCCACCGCTTAATTCTTCTGCTAATAATAGGCCTCACGGTCTATATACTGCATACATGAATAACGATGACAACCTCGACCTTATTGTGACTAATATCATTTCACAAGACATGTCAATACTTTTTGGAAACGGTGATGGAACTTTTTCTGCTCCTACAAACTATGGTACCGGGCAAGTTCCATATGCTGTTGCGTGTGGAGATCTGGACCGGGATGGTGATAATGATTGTGTTGTTGCATGCGCAGCTGATAATAATATTCATGTCTATTTGAATGATGGCTCAGGAGGGTTCACTCCTGGTGGTCAATTCACAACCGGGGCATGTCCAATCGGGGTAATATTCAATGATTTTGACCGTGATGGAAATCTTGATATAGCAAGTGCAAACCGTTCCTCCAATACTATTTCTGTTCTTTTTGGAAACGGCGACGGGACATTCCAGGTTAAGTCAGACTATCAAGGAGGTAATGGTCCGAGTGGTCTATGTGGAGGTGACCTTGATGAAGATGGAGATATTGATATTGTGGTGAGTGCGCGCAATACCAATAAGGTGAGAGTTCTTTTTAATAATGGAGATGGGACATTTGCGGCTGGAGCGCAGTTCAATACAGGGAGCAGACCTAATAGCGTATTTACCGCAGTGCTTGATTCGAATGATCTGCATCTTGACATTTGTACACCAAATCAGAATGCGCATACTGCTACTGTTTTATTAGGCGACGGCGATACTCTTTTTACTCCAGCAGGTGATTTTCCTACTTCTCTTGCACCGGTTCATCTTGTATGTGCAGATATTGATGTCGATGCTGACCTTGACATGCTTGTTAGTAATTCTGGTGATGATTCAATATCAGTACTTTTTAATGATGGTAATGCTGATTTTTCAACTTCACTTAACTTCTATGGTGGCGATAGTGTAATCCGGCTTTGTTCTGGTGATTTTAATAATGATGGTTCGATAGATCTTGCAGTTACCTGTTTTGGTGGTGATGTTGTAGCGGTACTTCTGAACCGTAGTGATAATACCCCTCCAGGTCCGCCGCAAGACCTTACTGCGAATGGTTCAAATCCTTCTCCCTGGGTAAATTATTGCACCTTTGAAATTGACTGGACAAATCCACCAGACTCAAGTGGTATAAAGATGTCATTGTACAAGCTTGGGACACCGCCGGGAAGCAATTATGATACTACAGGTACGATGAGTGGAATTCCTCCTGACTCGGCTAGTGCTACAGCAGAGGCTGGTCAGATACTCAATCTATGGCTTGAAGACAGTGTGGGCAATATCGATTTTAATAATTATGCACAAGTAGAGTTGCGTTACGATAGCACTGCGCCTTCTGGAAGTAAAGCTTCTTCGTCTATTTACAGTCCGACACCAGATTTTAATGTTACCTGGACATCAGGTTCAGATACTGGTGGTTCTGGGCTTTCTGGAAATTACGATATTCAGGTAAAAGACGGTAGTGGACCCTGGACAGCATGGTTGACCAATTATTCAGGTCTTTCGGCAATATTTACAGGCGTCGATGGTCACCGCTATTACTTTGAAGCAGGAGCAAGGGATAGTGCCGGCAATATCGAGGCGTTCACTGGTATTTCTGAGTGCAGTACATTCGTTGATACAACAAAGCCACACGTATATTCGACGGCGCCTGCTGATGGCGATACTGGTGTTGCACCAAACACCAATATCACAGCCAGGTTTTCAGAACAAATGGATTCATTAACAATGGTCCCAGTGAATTTCTCGATTCAGGGGTCTCAAAGTGGGAATCATTCTTTTGTAGTATCCTATAGTTCAGTTGATTCGAGTGTCTACCTAAATCCTGATGCAAATTTTACTTTTAGCGAGACAGTTACAGTAACTGTGCAGAGTGATGTTGCCGACTTAGCAGGGAATATGATGGCCAGCGATGAGGTATGGTCTTTCTCGATTGGAGCTCTGGTTGACACCCTTGGTCCGGTTACATCCTCGGTCAATACTTCGCCGAATCCGACTGAGCCGGTAGCCTATGTGTCGATAACTGCTTTTGTCTCAGACGCGGGACAGGGTGATAATATCCTCAGCGCAGCTGAATTTTTTGTCGATATGCCTGGTCCGAATGGTACTGGGTACAGTATGAGCCCTTTGGATTCATTCTGGGATGAAATCAGTGAAGATGTAAAGGCTACACTGAATACTGAACCGCTGAATTGGGCAGTGAATGACACACACATAGTTTTTGCACATGGCATGGACGCGCCGGGAAACTGGGGGGATTTTGATTCAGTAGTAGTCATTGTGGTGTCTGATGACGACACCCTTGGTCCAGCATTCTCCAGTTTTGACCCAACTCAGTGGCCGGATACTTCTGGTTTCTATATTGAATGCCAGATTACTGATCCTTCTGGGATATATGACGATTCGACTGGGTCTGAAGGCCAGGGTATATACCTTTTGTGGGATAATGATGGGGAGATCGTTGTTGATGCGTACGAGGTGACGATGTCCAATACTTCTGGTTCGTACTATCAAACAGATTCCTTGATCCCAACCCAGGAAGCAGGAGTGAATTTCGTGTATGGAATCTACGCTTATGATGATGATTTTGACACTCAACATCCTGGTGACCGAACACAAGGTTCAAGTGGGGTACAGTCTGTCGTTATCCTTGATGTTAGAGGGCCAGCTTGTTCAAATGTTCTTGCATCTCCCAATCCAACTGCTGGGGCAACTGAGCTTTGTTTGACTGGGATCATTTCTGATTCTCTATTTGGTAATTCAGTCATATATACTGCAGAATATTTTATTGATGTTCCTGGTTCTGACAGTACTGGAATCATGATGCAGGCGATTGATGGGGCGTTTGATGAAATTGTCGAAGATATAGTCGATACACTGGATATCTCTTCATGGCAGTACGCTACACCAAGATGGTTGTTTATCCATGGACTCGATGTCTCAGGTAACTGGGGCACGTTTGATTCTGTTCTTGTCTATGTCACAGCAGCTGATGATACAATTCCACCTTTTATTGTCGAGACCTCACCTGATAGTGGTGAGACTGGTGTTACACTTAACCGGAATATCTTTATTACGTTCAGTGAACCTATGGATACAACCTCTTTAGATACAAGTAAATTCCACATAAGTGGAAGTATTAATCCAACCTATACGTATGTGCTAACGTATGATACTATTTTGAACTATTCAGTGAAATTAGACCCAGATTCCGCTTTTGCTGCAAATGAAACGATTACTGTGGATGTCTCTCAAGCAGTGACCGATACTGCAGGTAATGGCATGTTAGAGCCTTATTCATTCTTTTTTGTAAGCGCTAATATAGTCGATACAATCGGTCCTGTTGTTACCGCAAAAAGTGCTTATCCTGATACAACCGAGGGCGCACACAATTGTGATATTTCAGCGGTCATTTCAGACAGTACGACCGGCATGTCGCCGATAAGGGCAGCTGAAGTTTTTGTGGATTCATCAGGACCTAATGGGACGGGTCAGCCAATGAACGCCACTGATAGTCTTTGGGATGAGATAGTCGAAGATGTTTCCAAACGGATTGATATTTCTGCGTTTGCGCTTGGTATTCACTGGATTTATCTGCATGGTAGAGACGATGCAGATAATTGGGGAGAACTTGATTCACTTTTTATTGTTGTAACACCTGATGATGATACACTCGGGCCTAGTTTCTTTGATTTTTATCCGGATTCAGTCCCGGATACGTGTGGATTTCATATCTACTGCTCAATAGTCGATCCATCGGGCGTATATGATGACACGACCGGGTCTAATGGCCAGGGTGTATACCTTTTATGGGATAATGATGGTGAACTGATAATTGATTCTCATGAGGGTCAAATGTCTTTATTGTCCGGTGATACCTTCAGGATAGATATTGGAATACAACAGCAAGCGAATAATGTGAATTTTGTTTATGAAATTTTCGCTTATGACAATGACTTTGATTTCAATGAAGTAGAAGATAGGACCCAAGGACACAGTGGGGTTCAGACGATTGTGGTATATGATGCAAGGGGTCCAGCAACATCGTATGTCGAAGTTTCTCCTCCAAATCCACCTGAAGGGATTACTGAAGTAGTGGTATATGCTACTGTGTCAGATAGTCTAACAGGTTTGTCAGTAATAACCGGAGCCGAGGCATTTCTTGATTCGATAGGTACAAATGGTACAGGCTTTGCTATGGGGGCAATCGATGGGGTCTTTGATGAAATCCTGGAGGACGTCTATGATACTGTACCAGTCACAGGATGGCAGGCAGGAGAATCACACGAGTTCTATGTGCACGGTAGGGATGAATATGGCAACTGGGGCAGGTTTGATTCTATTACCGTGTATGTTTCTGAAACAATTGATACAATCCCCCCATGGATAGCTTACACGTCGCCGGATAGCGGAGAGACTGACGTAGTACTAAATACCTGGATATTCGTGACATTTACGGAGTTGGTCGATCCAGCTACGGTGACGAGTGACAAAATTCTGATCGATGGTCATATTGGCGGCAATTATGATTTTTGGATGTCATATAATTCCACAGATAGCACACTGAGTATAAATCCATACAATGACTTTGCACCCTATGAATCAGTCGATGTTTATATCGCTTCAGGTATCCAGGACTTAGCTGGCAATCCCATGATCAGTTCATATTGGTGGTGGTTTAAAACTGGAGCAGCGCCTGATACTATATCACCCACAGTAACTGCGATCGATGTTACGCCCGATACTGTCCAGCCGCTTGAATTTGTGGTATTAACCGGTACTCTAACCGATAATCAAGAAGTGTCGAATGCTGAATACTTTATTGATAGTATTGGCAGTAATGGTTCTGGTTATGCGGCATTACCGGTTGATAGTTTTGGCTTACCTGTGGTCGATGTTTTTGATACGATCCATACTGATATGATGGTTCTTGGTAGCCATATGGTCTATCTACATGGCATTGATGCTTCGGGTAACTGGGGTGAAGTCGATTCAGTTTTCTTTGTTATCGGTGGTACTGATACGATCGGACCGATTTTTGACATTGTCGTCGATCCATCACCAGCATATATCGGTGATTCGGTTTATATTAGTGCATTGCCAAATGAGCCATTAAATTCTGACTCAGTAGTTGTTTGTTCAGTCTGGACTGCAGCAAGCACACTCCATATCCTTGATTTATTACCTGATACCATAGGTTATGGTAATTGGTTAGGTACGGTTGGTTTTACCTCAGGTGTATGCCGTATCAAAGTTGCCGGCTATGATGTTTGGCTAAACAATGGTTTTTCTGAAACCAATTTTAGTATCACACCACAGGGGGAATTTTTACCTCAAGAAATGGTTTATACGTGGCCAAATCCAGCGCGGGATAATGACATCCATTTTCATTTCTACGTAAATGCCAATGCAGATGTTACAATAGATATCTTTGATCTTGAAGGCAAAAGGGTTACGACGCTGGAAGGCAGGGGAGAAGGTGGAAGACCGCCTCACCAACAATCCTCAAACGAAATAATCTGGAATATGTCCAGCATTGCAAGTGATGTTTACCTGTTCAGGCTCAGTGCTACAAGCGATGCAACCGCTGAGAAGAGATCTGTCATTAAGAAATTTGCAATCGTCAAATAAGAGGAGGAGATGGAATTAAGAAGATTGGAAGTTAAGAAACTCCGAAGTTCAGAACTTCATAACCTCATAACTTCTCAAATTCCGATATATCTGATGGCTTTTGTAATTATTTTGTTCTTCTTCCCAGTATGTATGTTTGCTGGACCAGGAGAGACCGGCGCGAGTTTTCTTAATCTTGGGGTTGGTGCTCATGAATTAGCCATGGGTGGAGCTGTTACTGCACTTAGCACCGGTGTCAACTCGCTGTACTGGAATCCAGGTGGTTTAGGTTGGTTGAATGGTACACAGGCAACCCTTATGCATGCGGAACACTTCCAGTCGATAAGGTATGAACATCTCGCGTTTGCTTATGGCACGAAAGCGTTCGGTACAGCTTTTTCAATGAAAGGGCTTTATTTAGGTGAGCTTGAAGAGAGAACGGTTCCGTCGCAGAACCCAATATCGACATTTGGTGCATATTTTGTCGTACCATCTTTTACATTTGCAAAGTATCTCAGTTGGGGAGTTTCCCTCGGCACAAACATAAAGCTTATCTATCAAAAAATTGGTGTTGATAATGCGATATCATATGCTGGTGATTTTGGGATGAGTATAAGATCTGGTTTGCCGGGTTTGAAAGCTGGTATTGCACTTACTAATATCGGCACAAGAATGAAATTTACAAACAGCTCATTTTCTCTACCTACCCAAGTGAGAGCAGGTCTTGGTTACTCGTTATTCAAGGAAAAAGCAAGTTTTGGATTTGATTTAGTAAAGCCATTAAAAGATGACATCCAATTCTGTTTTGGGGCAGAAGGACTGCTAATGGAGAAGATCAGCTTACGGACAGGTTATCGAAGTGGTCTTGGTTATGATGAAGGATTGGATGGTCTAACCGCGGGTTTGGGTCTTCGAATTGAGAATTTCAATATCGACTATGCCTTTGCAACATATGGTGCGCTTGGATTAACCCATAATTTCTCCCTTTCCTATAATTTTGGAAAGAAAAAGGAGATAAGTGAGGACGAAGAAAGAAAGATCGCTGAAGAACTACAAAGACGAGCAAGAATGACGGCTGAAGCTTTTTACCAACAAGGACTCGTTCAACAGGGTAAGAATAGATATGATGAAGCGTTGAGAAGTTTTGACATTGCTCTTATCTGGAATCCATATCATGACAAGGCTGCACAAGCAAGTGAAGAGCTAAGGAAAAAGATTGAAAAAGGAAAGATCAACGAACATCTTTCAACAGGTATTGCAGAATATAATCATGGGCGATATCTTGAGGCAATTTCCGAATTCGGTTTGGTTCTTGAAATCGATCCGACCCATGAACTTGCCAAACAATGGCTTAATGCCGCTTCAAGTGCCCTGGTCAAAGTCCAAATGGCGAGGATTGAGCATGAACAGGAGATTCAAGATAAAATATCCCTGCATTTTAAAAATGGTCTCGAATGTTATTCCAGGAAAAAATTCAGCAATGCGATCAGCGAATGGAATGCGATACTTGTCCTTGACCCGAGACATCAAGAGGCGCGTGAATATATCGGGAAAGCAAGGTCACATCTAAAAACGCAGGTATCGGGAATTTTAGAGAATGTAACTGCTTATATTAATCAGAGTAAGTGGATTGAAGCACTCCATGACGTGAACCGTGTGTTTGCAATAGAGCCCGGTAACCAGGTTGCTTTGAGTAAACGCGACGAGATTAAAAAGAATCTTAGGAATTTATCTGTTAACTATACTCAGAAAGGTATAAAACTCTATAAACAAGGCAAGTTCGGTCTTGCCGAAACAGAATTGAAAATGGCGTTGACTTTTGATAATAATAATGTAACGGCAGAGGAATATTTAGAGAAAATCAGTGCCAAGGAAAAGGGTGTTTCAGGTAAGGATGTCAATGATCTTTACATGAAAGGCGTTGCTGCATATACTCAGGAGAAATATCAGCTTGCTATATTTTATTGGGAAAGGGTTATGGAAATTGACCCAGACCACGCTAATGCAGCACGAAATATTCAAAGGGCAGAAGAAAAGGTAAAACTCTACAAAAAATAGTATTTAGAAATAAATAGGTTAGTTACTAAGGAAAACATATAATAGTTTCAGTGGATTTCGTTAGCATGTTACACTATTGTCACTCTGAAGTAAAAGTTTAGCTATCCTGAAATTGTAGTTGCCTGATTTATCAGGCAGCCCAATTCACCCCGTTAGATAACTGTCTTCGTTGACAACGCCGCACAATTAAAACCACCATGTATCTAACGGGGTAAATTGGGCAACTACATTATTAAATACGATTTTGGTAATTTGGCTTAGCTGTTTTTACCATTTTATAGAATAGCTTACCTATTACCTATAGAATCAGAGGAAGAGTATCCTACACTGTAAACCAACTACTAAGGAGAATATATAATAGTTTCAGTGGATTTCGTTAGCATGTTACACTATTGTCACGCTGAATTTATTTCAGAGTCTCACTTTATCGAGATTCCGAAACAAGTTCGGAATGATCGGTTCCACAACATAATTGAAACTATTATATGTTTGGAGTAATAAAATCCGGGGATTAATCGTTCTGTAGAGCGGTTATGTCTGGTATTACTCGCTGTAAAATAATAAATGTAATATCATCTGATTGTGGCTCTTTGCCTGTAAATGCCTCGATTTCAGTTTTTAAAAAGTTCTTAAGGTCATTTGGTTTAAGTGAACCATGTTCTTTGATAATGCTTTCCAGTCGCTCTTCACCGAACTGCTCTTTGGCGCTATTCATTGCTTCGGTTACACCATCAGTGTAGAGAAATAACATTTCATCGGTATCAAGTTTCCTCTTTTCTTCGATCAATTGTTCAGCAAATGTTTTTTCATCAAAAAGACTGATGCCCAGAGGCGGTCCTTCAGGCTTTAAACTAGTGAGTATATTATTTTTACAATTGTATAGATATGCTGGATTGTGACCAGCACAGCAATATCGCATTTCATTTTCTTCTAGGTCAAAAACCACATAGAACATGGTGATGAATAAGCCTTCAGGTGTATCCTTGCTCAATGTTGAATGGACCATGGTTAAAAGTTGATGAGGTGAGGTATTTTTTAAAGCCTCGATCTGGATAATACTTCTGGTCATTGCCATTACTAATGAGCCAGGGACACCTTTACCCGCTACATCGCTGATAAGGATCCCGAAATGGTCCTTATCTATTTCGATCAAATCGTAATAGTCACCACCCACTTCTCTTGCTGATTGGTAATACGCATCTATATTAAGGCCAGGGATTTGTGGCAGTGAGCGAGGAAGTAGGGTTTGCTGTATTTCCTTTGCGATCTGCATTTCCTTTTTCATTCTTTCTTTTTCAATAAGTTCTTCCCGTGCTTTTTTCAACTTCTTTGTCATGACTCGAACAGCGTGGGTGATCCTGCCGATCTCATCTTTTCTTGGGGTTATAATCTTTCGGTCAATATCACCATTTCCGATCGCTTCAATATCCTTTGTTAAATTGCCCAATGATCCGATAATGATTGAGACAAGAATGAGGATACCGCTAATGCCGATTAAGAGAATGACAATAGTGACAAATGCTACGCCCGCTCTTGCCTGGGTTACAGCACTTTGGATCGCGGCTTGTGACATAGCGACATATGCTGCTCCAATCTTAGTTTTTCCTACCATGATCGGCACTGCAATCTCAAAGACATCTGTTTTATCTGTCATCGTATAAGGTTGAGTAAGGATTGGCTCATCATGTAGTGCCTTGAGTCCTGAAGGGGGTTGGTATTTTTTATTAATGAGAGAGACATCGGTATGCGCCCATATCGTTTTGTTCTGGTCAATAATGAAACTATACATGACCCCCTTATTGTTATCCTTGGTATCGTAAACGAGTTTGGCAAGGGCAAGGTCATCTTTCATGACCAGCAGATCTTCAGCGCTCGTTGCTAAATTATTACAGATAGCTTCACCCCTCAGCTTTATTTCATTCGACAGAACACTCGTTTCATGATGTGAAAAGTAGAGATAGATAATGAACATTATGAAAAGGATGAATACAATGAACCAGATAAGGAATTTGGTTTTTAATCCAAACCTGGTACGGAATTTTTCTTCGCTATTCAATGCGAATAGTTATGATTGAGGTATCAGGTTTTTGGTCATCGTTATGGTTGTCCCTTTACCCAGGACAAGTCCCTGAACCTCTTTTTTTGGCGCTTCACTAATGGAGACGTCATCGAAAAACTTTTCAAGAAACCGAAGGCCCGTGGAAGGAAAGACTTTATCGGGTGAATCAGCAAATCCCTTTCCGTAGTCAACAACACTAATTTCCAATTTTGAAGTATCAATTTTGTAGGCTACTTCTACCACGCCTTCCTTTTTATAATTATAACCATGTCTCACTGCATTTGTCATTAGTTCTTTTGCCATTATTTCCAACGTCGCATCGTCGATTTCTTCCTTGTCAAATTTTGCCACTTCTCTAAATATTTTTTCTATAAATATGTAGAGGACACAAACATATTTTTGATCGCTGGGAAGAGTGATGCTATCCGCATGCTCTGCCTGTTGGATATAAGGGGTTAGCCCCTCTATTTCCTCGGTTATTTGCACGTAGGCAAGGTGATCCCTGAGTATCTTCAGCCATCTACTGAGGTATTGAACGTCTTTATATGGTTCGGATATTTCCTCCATGTACTGAGTTATCGATTCAGGGATTGTTATTCTTGCTTTTAGTTCCTCAAGGTGGTGATAGAGTTTGAACATGTTATGAATACCAAGTATTTTAATGGGCTTTTCAATGTTCTTACGTGGAGATGAAAGATAGACAGCGGTTTTTTTATGTGCCGCAAGGAACATTAACAATCCAAGTGCGGTTGAACTGACATACGTCACACGGTCCAAATCCACGATAAAATCATACCTATGGAGCAATAACCTTTCCTTCAGTTTACCTCGAAATTCCATAACCGGCTCTGTATCCATTGAACCACTCAGGACCATCGCACAGACATCTGCATCTTTATCGAAGATAACGTGGGCTGTGAAATTAACGTATTCATAGGTTTCTTTTATTAAGTTTTTTTGTTCACCCATACTATGTATTATATATATATTTTTTTACTAATCAACATAAATTTCGCAGCAGTGATAATTACTTTAAGATTGCCCTCAGGAAGAGAATAAACCCCCTCGTTTCATTCTCCAACAATTCTAAATTTTTTTTCGCCTCTTCATATTCTGGATTGATTTCTACTGCTTTTCTGAACTGCTTTACTGCAGCATCAAAGAGTGACCGCATTTTTATCAGATACGCCTTACCCAAGGCATGTCTTAAATCAGCGTACACTGGGTATTTATCAATTTTATTGTGCATCTTATCCAGATATTCATCTATAGTGATCGGTGTTCCTCTGAGATCGCTGAATTTGGAAAAAAGTTCGAAATCAGAAATGAATTCATGGACATCAATTCTCTGCATGTCGGCTTTGAACTCTAAGAACTGTTCAAGCGCATCCGAATACTCCTTTTCCAGGAGAAGACGGCAAGCCTCATAATATGCCTTTTCTTGAAATCTATAATCCAAGATCGAAGCGCTCTTGAAATTGAACTTTGCTGCGTCAATATCCTGGTTATCTGGTGTATCCTGTCCTACTATTTTTTCTTTCAGGATTAGAAGACCTAAATTGAAATAAGCGTCGGCGTAGTCATTATTGAGGTTAATTGCCTTCTTAAGTTCTACGAAAGCTTCATCGTACATATCTTTTTCTATGTATGCAAGTCCAAGATCAAGATAGTAGTCTGCGTTGTTCGGTGCCAAATAGAGCGCTCTAGCAAATTGGGCTATTGCTCTATCTACATCACCTAATTTACCAAATACCTTACCGAGATTTCGATGTGCATCGGTCAAGCTTTGGTCCGATTTGATGGCTTGCTCAAACGATTTCTTCGCATCTTCATAAAAGCCTTTTTTAAAAAAAATCTCTCCTATTTTGTTAAATGCAGCAGCGTGCAATTCCTTTCTTGCATTTTCCGCAAGGTGAAGTAAATGAGAAAGCCCATCAATCTGACGATTATGCACCGACTGTATTAGATTTAGTAGAGATTTCTCGGTAATGTGGTGATCGTAAGAGTGTTCCTTTACCTCAAGGATACTACCTGATTTAAACACCTGGGAAATCACCTTAAAGGACTTTGCTAGGGCAAAGGTTTCCACGTGATAGATGTCGCCATCAGATTTTACTGCACTATCAAGACCATATGATCTTTTCATAGATTATCCTTTTTCGATTTTTTCTCTTCCTGCCAGGCAAAATATAGTCTTTTTTCCCTGGTGTTAAAACCCATGCGTTGAAGTGCAAAATATATTTTGAATACATTGAGTCCTTTAATACCATATTCAGCCCCTTGCAAAATTCTTTTGATCTGGAATGAATTCAGAAGAGGGTTCTTTCTGACAATTGAACGAATCGTATCTTCGATGGCTAATTTCTCGGGTACTTCTTCAGGTTTTTGTTCTGATTCCATTACCTTATATTCTTCAATTGTTGATGCAGATACTGAATCTCCGTAGTATCTGATCCCATCATCTATATTTGGAAAATACTTTATTACTTTTTGTAAATCTAATAGCTTATAAATAGAGAATACATCTTTGATCATTTTTACCAAGACAATATCACCGTCCTTTTCCCGGTTTTCTCTGATACGCCCCAAAATAACTCCCCAGCCTGCAGAAGACACATATTCGACACCACTGAAGTTTATTATAAACCGGTGAACTTCTTGACCAAGTGTCAAAAGCTCATGTTTTAGCAGAGAAGCAGTCGTAGTGTCAATGTACCCATCCAGTGTTAATAGGGCAATATTCTTTCCTTTACCGAGCAATCTTGGTGTTATTTTAAGTCCGGTGTTTTCTTTCATGATATTTCACCATTACCAGTTCATTGTATTTCTTTCTTCTATTGTATTTTACTTCATCCATGAGACGTTCGATCATCGACAGGCCAAGTCCTCCTTCTTCTTTTGCTTCGATGATCTCATCCGGAGTTTTCCTTTTAGCCTTCTTCAATCTAAACGGTTTGCCAGAGTCCTTCATGTGGATAGTGATTTTAGTATCGTCACTGTCAAGCCTAATTCTTATACTACCCTTTTTGTTTTTATAGGAGTGTCGAATTACATTTGTGACAGCCTCATCAACTGCAGCTTTAACACGATATACGTCATTACGGTCAAATCCGAGTCGGCGACAAAGACTAGCTATGAAGTTTCTGAGTTCATCAATTGGGTAGAAGTCCTTGTACAAGGTGAGCTCCAACTTCTTCATAATATAATGTTACATAAAACGACAAGCGTGTCAACCATGGAGATTGACAACCGCGATATATTGATTATAATGGCCAGAGTAGACAGTAGTCGCCTGCCTGCTCACGCATTGAGGAGATTCATCAGGCAGTAGACAGCAGGAATTAGGAACTGAGAAATAAGGGCCTGTAGCTCAGTTGGTTAGAGCAGCTGACTCATAATCAGCGGGTCGGGGGTTCAAATCCCTCCGGGCCCATTTTATAGAAAAAGGAGAAACTCTAATCTCTAAATACGAAATTCTAAACAATTTCAAAAATCCAATGCTCAAAATTCAAAACTCTTTCTGTAGGCAAAACACAGATATATTAAGGAGAACATATAATAGTTTCAGTGGATTTCGTTAGCATGTTACACTATTGTCACTCTGAATTTATTTCAGAGTCTCACTTTATCGAGATTCCGAAACAAGTTCGGAATGACAGGTTCCACAACATAATTGAAACTATTATATGTTTTCCTTAGTAGCATGCTGTTTTTTCTCGTCTGGTTACAGAGACTTGGACACCTCTGTTAAGTTACTTAACAGGGTCCGTCGTATTTTGAAGTTTTGAGGTTACGAGGTTCAGAATTTCTGAACGTCTTAGCTTCTCAAGTTCATCTTTATCCCTAATCCCTTGATTTTGAATTTATCAAATGAACTCCTCATCCCTGAAACAATACTGAAATGATATTCAGCACAGGGTTCAGGGCAGGTTTTACCCCGTGTAATACAATTTACGAATATCGTTTTACAATATTTAAGGTAGCTCGGTTATTTCTATTTCTTTTTGCATAAAATCATTCTTTTATTACACAGGGCCTGCCCCGTGTAATACAATTTACGAATATCGTTTTACAATATTTAAGGTAGCTCGGTTATTTCTATTTCTTTTTGCATAAAATCATTCTTTTATTACACAGAGTGAATCCTCTGCCTTTTTAAGAATGATTCAATCAATTGTAGTCGCCCGATTTATCGGGCAGTCCAATGAATTGGACAACTACAACGCGGAGAGGAAAGTAACCAAATTAATACACCCTCTCCCTTTTTAAGAGAGAGGGATGGGTGAGGGTTTCCTAAAATGTCTATTAAACAATGTGTCCAAGTTTCTGTGGTTAACCTTGACATCATTTTCTTTGGCAATATAATCATTCATGGTTAATATAGTAAAAACTCCTGGCTTTGTGCTCAAGACAATGCCCTTTAAAGAATCAAGTCTTATCGCTTCAGTACTCACCAAGAAATTCGGTAAGGTGAAAATTATCGCAAAAGGGTGTCGTCGACCAAAAAGTAAGTTTTGCGGTACATTAGAAGTATTTAACTTAGCTGAAATTATTTATTACAAAAGAGAGTCTAAAGATCTATATACACTGAGTGATGCAACAATCATGGATCACTTCAGCGACATCCGATCCAGCAAGAACAAAGTAAATGCCGCCATGGTGCTCTGCGAATTCTTCAATAAGACCCTGCCTCTGGAAGAAACAGATACTGCTGCATATACACATCTTTTTAATTTCTTGCAAGAACTCAAGAAGATCGATTCAAATTCAATAAAACCATTAACCCTTTATTATCTGCTAATAGCACTCGCGGGTGCAGGCTTTAAACCCTATTTAGACAACTGTGTACGGTGTCACAACCCGATAAATTATAATAGCAAGCAGATCGATTTCAGCATCAGTGGCGGCGGTGTTGTCTGCGAGAACGACTTCGATGACACGGTAGTGTTTTTGAGTAGTGATACCATCAATTTGCTGAAAAACATATACCAGAACAAGAGTATCCGAATCGACGCCCGGCAGTTCAAAGAAATAGAGAGGTTAGTGCCTGAGTACCTCCACTACCATCTCAATCAGGTCATCAATTCCCTCAAGTTTCTGAAGTAGACCGAAAAACTTTTCTGCAATAACCTTAATACCGTAACCCCCTTCCCCATATTATTTTGACTACACGTTTATCCCAAGAACTGTAAGCCAGCCAATCAGGAAATCAGGCGACTTCAACCAAACGGGCAGTGCAATAATCGCACCTATCAACACTATGATGCCCACCGCGACAATATTTGACCAGATCACCGGCTTTAGAAATGATTTCTCTTCTTTCTTTCGCATCTTATACAACTTCGCAATCACTGCTTCTTCGTACAGCACACTAATTACTAGACTGACTATTATCGCAAACGTTGAAAGGAAAATCTTCATTGGCCAGGATATGTGCGGTGAAGACTGATAGCCAATCATGAAACTAAATATGACCACGGTGATCAACGTTACAAGGGTTAATACAAAAGCTATGAACGCTGTGGAGTTTTTTCCAAAATGCTGAATTCGTTTGAGGCGGCGCGCCGGCAGGAGAAAAACCAGAAACAGAACAATGATCCCCATGAACAACACATCAGGGGAAGTAAACATCATTGTCACAACCAAACCCACGAATGTTGATACGAAATTTGCAATGAGGATGTAAAAAACCGCCGCCCCGGATTTGAAATCGCTCTTTAAAATGAATACCACGCACTTTATTATCAAAATAAGAATAAAACCAAGCAGTGACGCAAAAGCTGCGCCACCGAGTGTTGTCGGTGCAAGAAAAAGCATTATCAATGGTACGAGCGGTTCATTTGCATACAAGAACGCCGGCACTAACAGCGAAACACCAGCCATTATGATTATCTTTGTTTTCATTTAAAACTCCTTTACCGCGAAAGTTTAAAGAGATTTTAACGAATGTCAATATCCTCGATGAAAACATCGATCAGAACTATATCCGAGTCCCTGAACCGAAAACCTTATTCAATGGATGGTCGCTTAGCTTATCTAACCTTTATGATTTTCCTTTGTATTACACCGTCAATCTCCAGGAAATACACACCGGCCTGTATTTGCTTGAGCCTGACCTCTCGACCTGAAATATCATAGACCTTGCAATGACTGTCCTTTGGTAGAATGAGTTTACCTGAAATGATTGACGCACTCGTCCTCTTGTTAACAGCATTGGCATTTCGTTCTTTGATACTGACTGACTGGTCCACGTTGCCATAAACGTCATATTGCCAATTACGATATTCGGTCCAGGTAACAAGGTAATTTGTGTCAGATGCGGCAATTGAGGTGTAGTCACGAAAAATCATCGCAGTACTGCAGATCTGGAAACTCGAACCGATCAGCTGACCATTGGCATCAATACGCTGACCCTTAATATCATAGCTGCCTTCGCGCCATACAACGACATAGAAATGCCCATCCCAGACAACGTCGTGTGAATATTGATCTACATCCCCTGAGGCAATTGTAAGTTTGTTTCCGAGCAGTTGGCCTGCCGGAGAAACCATCTGTCCGTAAACATTATGATAATCATCTGGTCGGTCAGCGAATACAACAAAATGATTCACGCCATCATGCGCAATCTTGGGGCATACGAAATCATGTATGGACGCAACCGAGATGCAGACCACAGTATCTTCCGGTTGACAGAAACTGTTTATGAATCGACCGTAGACACCATAGGGTGTGTAGAAATTGCTCCATACGGCGAAACAGCGATTACCATCAAATGCGATGTCCGGGTAGGACTCACGTTGATCGCCCCCATTACCGAAACAAATGCCCGTGTCAAGCACGGCCCCGTACGGTGTCACACGTGCAGCGACGACCCAGTATCTGTAATCAGGAAAGCGACCGTCAGTCCAGACGACTATATAATTTTCACCGTTGAACACCACTGCAGGATCAGTTTGAACCCCATCACGGTTGCAGATTACGAGGGAATTTAATGTATCGCCCTGGGGAGTGACCCGCACTCCGATGATATTACCAGAACCTCAGCAACTGTCGCGAAAAACCACGAGGAATCCCATGCCATCGGAAACGATGTTTCCAACCGACCCCACCTCACCTCTGTAAAACAACTTACCGTCAGGATCAAGCACTGCGCCCTGATTAGTCACCCGGCAACCATATAGGGATTGATATGGATAGTAATGCCGGTCATCTACATATGTTACATAAAAACAGTCATGGGCATACGCAATATGAGAAGCATACTGGCTACTCTCAAAAGTGCAAACTGGAAAATCAACGCTGACAAAAAGCAAAATTAATTGAAACGCCATACATTACCCCGTCGTATCATATCCTTGGTGCATATTCAATCAGCCCTCCACCCAGTACAACATCATCTCTATAAAAAACAACTGACTGACCGGGGGTAACTGCCCATTGAGGTTTTTTGAAAATGACCTTGACCCCTCCTTTTCCATAAGGCTCGATGCTTGCTTTAGATAAACCTGAAACGTATCTTGTCTTTGCCTGAACTGTTATCTGCTCCTCAAGCACATCAAAAGGTATGTAGTTCAAATGTCGGGCAATAAACTGCGATTTATAGACCTCTTGTGCCTCGCCAACATAGATGATATTCTTCTCAGCATCAATGCCAATCACATAATAGGGACGTTCATGACTCAACCCAATACCTTTGCGTTGACCGATTGTATAAGCAATGATCCCTTTATGTTTACCAAGGGTTTTTCCTGCACTGTCGCATATCAAACCCGGCTTAGAAGCTATAATACCTTTTATATAAGAAGCATAGTTGTTTTTGGAAATAAAACAGATATCCTGGCTTTTCTTAAGCTTTGCTGTAGGCAGATTATTTTCACGGGCTTTTTTTCTTACCTCGTCCTTAGTGGACGACCCAAGGGGCAGTAATAATTCTGACAACTGCTTTTGTTTGAGTCGATAAAGGAAATAGGACTGTTCATTTTTATCCATGCCTTTTTTCAAAAGATATCTATTGTTTTCGCGCTCAAGCCGTGCATAGTGACCCGTGGCGATCTTATCAAAACCAAGGTGTTTTGCTCGCGTCATGAAAACACCGAATTTCATCAGCTCGTTACACACTACACAAGGGTTTGGCGTCCTCCCGCGCTTGTATTCTCGTATGAAATCGCTCAGTATTAAGCTTTTGAATTCTTTTGTAAAATCAAAAGTCTGGAATGGAATACCAATAGCCTGAGCCGCGTCTCTTGCATAACTCACAAGTTCATCAGTAATTCCCTGGAAAATCATCATGGCGCCATGCACGTCAAAACCATTTTGTTTGAGAATCAGTGCCGCGGTCGAGGAATCAACCCCACCGCTTAACGCCACTAAAACCTTTTCCATAGAATTACATCTTGTTATTTAGGCATTTTAGGTATTTCTATTTTTCCCCATGGGCGACATCTTGCGTAGTTCCTCAATGACCTGCGGCAACTGTTCAGCAACATAGTCAATGTCTTGTTCAGTGGTGAGCCGACCAACGGTCAAGCGAAGCGAACCGTGAGAATCCTCACGCGAAATCCCGATCGCCAGCAAAACATGGGACGGTTCGAGCGAGCCTGAAGAACAGGCAGACCCAGTTGCAACTTCAATGCCCACACTATCGAGTTTCAGAAGCATTGATTCGCCTTCGATATATTCGACAATTACATGGCAGTTATTGGGCAACCGTTTTTCTGGATGACCGTTCAGCCAGGTATGTTCCATGCCCTCAAAAATCCCTATTATCCTATCTCTGAGTTTTGTATAATGCCTGACGCGCTCTACCCTCTCGGCAACTGCGAGCTGCACAGCCTTGCCAAGTCCGACAATCCCTGGTACATTATGAGTAGATGGTCGTTTATGATTCTCCTGACCACCGCCATGGAACAGCGGAAGGATTCTCGTACCTTTACGAATGTACAAGACACCCACACCCTTTGGCCCATAGAATTTGTGGGCTGACATAGATAACAGGTTGACGCCCAACTTGTTGACATCAGTATCGAGTGAGCCAAATGACTGAACCGCATCAGTGTGTAGGTAAACGCCTTTGTTCTTACAGATCTCGCCGATTTCCTCAATCGGTTCGATTGTGCCGATTTCGTTATTGGCATGCATGATTGTCACCAAGATGGTTTTGTTGGTAATTGCCCGCTTCACATCATCCGGGTCTACAACGCCGTATTTATCCACCTCAAGATAGGTGATTTCAAAGCCTTGTTTTTTTAGAAATCGACACGTCTCGAGTACTGCATGGTGCTCGATTCTTGAGGTTATGATATGATTACCCTTATCCTGCAGACTGTAGGCAACGCCTTTAATCGCGGCATTGTCTGATTCTGTGCCGCCTGAGGTAAAGATTATTTCGGCTGGATCAGCGCTCAGAGTTTTTGCTACTTGAACGCGCGCTTTTTCAACTGCATCCTTTGCTTGTTGACCCATTGAGTGTAGGCTCGATGGATTACCATAGTGTTCAGAATAAAAGCTGTGCATCGCATCAACAACCTGAGGATGTGTTGGTGTCGTTGCTGCATAATCTAAATAGATTCTTCTCATATTCATCTACCTCTTTCTAATATAATAATTAATGCATTGATGTTAAGAAATCCAGAGGTTATCTAATCAAAAGAACTGGCCTGACCAATTTCTCCTTTCCTATTTTGAGCTCCACAAAATAGACTGCGCTAGCAAGTTTCCGGCCACGATTATCAGTGCCGTCCCAGGACACAGCAGAAACAGGAAGTAAGAAGCAAGAAGTCAGATTAAAAGATTTAACTATTCGACCGGAAACATCATAAATTCGCAATGCTGGGCATTGTAAGTCATTGGTCACTTGTAATTGGTCATTAATGACTAATGACGAATAACTAATGACTGTAGATTTACTGAATGGATTGGGCGAACACTCTATTTTTTGAATTAAGCAAGGGAGCTGGGTTAGTTCTTCAATCCCAGTGGTTACTTTAAAAATATAATACGTGCTCTCAGGCGCACAAATAGGATCCGTATTCCAGATGTCAACCGAGTTAGCCACACTAAAAGAATCTTCTGCCCAGAGAAAATAACCGAGGGTGCAGGATTGGGCAACTGCAGGTATTGTAAAGTAGTAAACATCACCGTTGGTGCTGTCGTGCCCCACACCTGCGAACTGTCCTCCATTAATATTGTAATAGAGTGAATCGGCGCCAATACCCGTGGAATCAGTTATTGTCGAGCTGACCATATAAGGTCCAGTAAAAGAGGTGTCTGACCAGATCGTGGTGTTGGCAAAATCCGGACAGCAAAGATCCCAGCCGGGTACATATAGGTCGGATAATTTGAAGAAATTTTCAACCAGCATGAAATTCTGACTCGCGCCGTTTGTACTCTGAGCCGCAGCAACACCATTAGCACCACCAAACCTGCCTGGAACAATCCACTCGTATATCCAGCGCGTGTCCAAGCTCCCGAAATTATCGGAAAATTCCATGTAGTCCCTAATGACCAAACAAGGCCAGAAATGTTCACCGCTAAAAGGTACTTTCACCTTACCTTTAGAAACTATTCTTTTCTGATGGGTTTCATTCGCTGTATAGGACAAACCAGGCACGATTTCATAAGTCCATGTCCAAGCCGTATTCCATGCTGCACCGTCATAGATCGGATAAACATAACATCGATAATCAGGTTGGTAATTACCGAGAAATCTAAAACCACCTGATTCAAAGTCTATGCCTTGAATATAGAAGAAATACGTAGTATCTGAAATGTATGACCAGGCAACATCACCACTGCCGAGCGTATCAAGCTCAAGGATTTCAGCATTGGGGAATGTTTCTGGTGCTGGTGACCACCCCTGATTAGGATGGAGTAGATGAACGCGGCTTGTTCTGCCGCCTGGATAGGTCGTCAAATCCCACCAGACACGTAATGTATCAAAGGGATCCCACTCGAAAAAATCGATATTCTGATCATAATTAGCCCATGTGCCAATAATAAGGGGCACATCATCGTCCCTGATAATTATGTCTGGCTGAGCCCATACTAACAAACTCGTACTTATCAACAATGTCATTAAACCCAAGGTACGCTTCATATTTACCTCCTTTTTATAATTATACTTCATTATCCATACCAGTCAAGATTTATATCTTGACTTTCTTACATTTTGTGATAGTATATACGATGAAATTCCCAAAGGGCAGAGCGTTGTTGGAAAATACACGGCTGGAATTCATAAATCTGGACAACGTATTGAGCGCTTCAAAGCGCAAGCGAGCGCACAAAATATCCGGTTATATCTCAATAATCTACCCTGATTCCATGGAACTCATCTTCTTGAAACAGGGTGAACCATTCAATGCTGCCAGAATAGATCACAAGAATCGCGAGATCGTACCAATAAGCGAGGTTGTGGAAAAAGCTAAGAAGGCGACATCAGGGATGCTGTCCGAGTATGCTACTGATGAAATGTTGATCAATCTTATTATTTCCACGATAACCGTGGCGCCGATAAAGGCAGATGTCGATTTCACCAGATTGCAACCAAAGGTATTCATTGATAAGCTAAAAACGACTAAATTCAGCGGTTTTATTTGGGTAAAAGCAGGTATGGAAGAATCTTTTATTTATTTTGATGAAGGCACAATCAAAGCGTGCTATGTCGCGGGCAGTGCTAAAAAGCTTGAACATACAGAAATAGCAAATTTCCTCTTGAAACCGGATATAAAAATCTCCATTTTTGACCGTGTGGAGGACCTCACAATAACCCAGGCAACGCCTGCTCAGGTCGATATGTTTTGCAAAATTTTTTCGGCACTACTTAAGAGTTACTCACATCCTATCGGTAAAACCCTGGTCTTGAAGACTTTCATGCGCTCCAAATCTACTGTTCAGAAGGAGTTTCCATTTATCGAACATTTCACCATCGAATCAGATCTGAGCATAAACGGTAAAGTAGTTGTCGAGCCAGGGTTGTTTGCTCAAAGTATGGCGCGATGGTTCGACTTAATTCATGAATCCTTTTCAACTTTTTTAGGCAAAGAAAGCGAAGCCATGGCAAAAAAAGTTCTCAATGACTACCGTTTTGCATTGAAGACGGTTGGCTTTTTTGACTACACTAAAATAAAGCTTTAATGCCCCTCTATATTGTAGCCACACCAATCGGGAACCTGGAAGACATCACGATAAGGGCTATCAACATACTACGCGAAGTTGATGTAATCTGTTGCGAAGATACACGGCGCGCCGGAATTTTGCTCAGCAAATACGATATAAAAAAGAAGCTGATTTCTTATCATGACCACAATGAAAAAAGGAGGTTACCTCAACTCATGACGCTTTTACAGCGTGGCAAAAAGCTTGCGCTCATCTGCAATGCAGGTACGCCTTTAATATCAGATCCGGGGTATATTCTTGTTAAGGAAGCATTCGCCAAGAATATCCAGGTATCAGTAATCCCTGGTCCTTCCGCGGTCACTGCTGCCACATCATTGTCTGGCTTGCCGGTCAGCACCTTTATCTTTGAGGGTTTTCTGCCCAAGAAAGCAGGACGCCGGAAGAAAGAGCTGGCGGCGCTGAAGACCGAGAAAAGAACTGTTGTGTTCTTTGAATCACCGGCACGCGTTAAAAGGCTCTTGCAGGAATTGCTGGATACTGTCGGTGACCGACAGATTGCGCTATGCCGCGAGCTGACAAAATACCATGAGGAAATACAGCGCGCCAGAATAAGCGAGGTGCTCAACAGAATGCCTGTTCTAAAAGGTGAGTTCACTATTGTCTTACAAGGTACTGATGCGTAAAATAAAGATCTTGGGCAGAAAATATTTTGTAAAACCCATCGTACGTGTCCTCGTCAAAATGAAAATACCCGCTAATATTGTTACCCTTATAAGCCTATTTTTAGGCATAGTTGCATTCCTTTTCTACTGGCAGGGTACTTTCTGGGCCGGTGCAATATTTCTTTTCCTGTGTGGTATCTTTGACACATTTGACGGCGAGATCGCGCGCCAAACAAATCGTGTTACTAAAATCGGCGGTTTTCTGGACTCCACAGTCGACCGCATAAATGAGTTCTTAATATATCTCGGATTATTCTCGTACTACTACACGCACGAAGCCTATGTTCTTTTCTGGATATTTTCTGCCATGTTTGGCTCAATGATGGTCAGCTACACGCGGGCACGGAGTGAGAGTTTAGGTATCTCTCCACAAGTAGGGTTCTTTGAAAGGTTTACGCGTATCCTACTGTTGATAATAGGTTCTTTCCTCGGTAAACATATTATGGTCTACGTACTGGTGTTGTTGACCTTTGGTACTATCCAAACAATGATTCAGCGCATCATTTACACCCATATAAAATCAGCCAGGAATTGAGAAAAACACAGCATTTGTCCAATTTGGAAAACAACGACCACGAAAAAGTCTTACTGCTCGGTATCGCGCCCTCCCACAAAGAACGCTGGCTCACCATCAAGTCGCTTGAAGAACTTGCCAGCCTCACCATAACGGCGGGCGGTAAGGTTATCGAAAACTTCATTCAGGTAAAGCGCCGCTTAGATCCGGCAACCCTCATCGGTATTGGCAAAGTCAAAGAGTTGACGCAAATCTGTACAATCTTTGATATTGATCTCATTATCTTTAATCGCAATTTGTCGGCTGCGCAAATTAGAAATATCGAGAAAATAACTGACGTACGTATCATAGACCGGACAACTCTGATTCTTGACATCTTCGCAAAGCACGCGAGAACAAAAGAAGCCAAGCTCCAAGTCGAACTGGCACAATCGGAATATCGCTTGCCTAAACTAATCGGCAAAGGTTTAGAGTATTCCCGTCTCGGTGGAGGTATTGGTACACGCGGTCCAGGTGAAAAGAAATTGGAAATCGACCGCCGGCGCATAAAACAACGTATCGCAACTTTAAAGCGAGCTATAAAGAAAATAGTACAAACCAAGAAAGTCCAGCGCAAAAGCCGGAAGGATATCCCTAAGATCGCGGTTGTCGGCTATACTAATGCTGGAAAATCTTCTCTAGTCAATGCCTTAACCAGTGCGGACCTGGTGATTTCCGACCACCTTTTCTCAACCCTTGACTCAAATACCTCAATTCTTTTCGTGCCGCCAAAACACAAAATGCTGATAAGTGACACAATTGGTTTTCTCGAAAACCTGCCGCACAATCTGATTGCCTCGTTCCAAGCCACGCTGGCAGAAGTCTTGGAAGCAAATATACTAATACATATTGTTGACGCAACTGATGAAGATTTCGAATCAAAGATCTCCACTGTCGACAATGTACTTGAAGAAATCAACGCGCATGAGACATCCAGGATTCTGGTTTTTAATAAGACAGACCGGCTGTTTGATGAGGAAAAAGCCCGCTGCAAGAGCAAATACCCCCACGCGGTCTTTGTCTCAGCAAAAGAAAACACCGGTCTTGTAACCCTGAAGAATCGTCTCAAAGACTTCTTTTTCGGCAACCCTTGACCGCGTACTTATTTACGTTATAATTGAACGTGGGTGATTATTTGGAGGAAATCGTTGGGCAGGAAACCGCGAAGCGGTTCATTCGTACCGCAATAAAAAAAGAAAAGCTATATAACTTTCTATTCACTGGGCCTAAAGGCGTTGGAAAAAGACAATTCGCCTTTGCCCTTAGCAAATCATTGAATTGCCCTCCGCATTCTCCTAACTTCATGCTCGTCGCCCCAATCCCTTCGAAAATAAAAGATAAAGAGGATGAAATCTTTGAGTATTCAAAAACTTATCTGCCGGATAATCCGGTTGTTGAGTTCGAAGACCGCGCCGCGATTTTAATTGAACAAATTAGAAATGTCATCAAAAGGCTCATTCATATGCCGACTATCGGTTCCAAGCGGGTCGTATTAGTCATTGAAGCTGACCGCATGACTACTGAAGCTGCCAATTGTTTCTTGAAAACTCTGGAAGAACCGCCCTTAGATACACTTTTTGTTTTGACGTCATCGCGACCGAGTTACTTATTGCCGACGATACGCTCAAGGTGTCAAAATGTCCGTTTCACCTATTTGAATAGCGGGCAAATCAAGAACATCATATTTGAAGGAGAGGATGATTATCTACTCGGTAGCCCGGGCGAAATCATAATCTTTCAGGAAAATGACTTGTTGAAAAACGCCCGCGATATTTTTAGACAATGTCCTATGTCTACCGAAACTGCGGCACAGACGGCAAGAGGGTACGAAAGAAAAAAGCTAATCGACCTTCTCTATCCGCTTCTACTTATGTATCGGCTTGTCTTTTACAAAAAAATAAACATCGCCATTAATTCAACCCCTGAACCACTTCTCAACAAAAAAGCAAGCGCACTTTCCTTAAACAGTATAATCAATACAATCAACCTATTGAATGTCAGTATCAACTCTCTCGAACGCAATCCGAGTCACCTCTTGCTCCTCTTTAATGTACTGATGAAACTACCTTGAACAATGATAAGGAAATTCATCTGTAACGGCATGCTCGGCAAATTGTGTAAACTACTGCGGATTTGCGGCATTGATGCTGCTTATTCAAATCAGGGGATGGCTATTCTGCTTGAAGCAAGAAAACAAAATCGGATCGTACTGACCAGAAACACTCGTTTGCAGAAGAAAAAAGAGGTGTTCTTTATGAAAACTTCCGATCCAGTTGAACAGCTTGAACACATCATTAGCGAGTTCAAGTTAAAGAATCGCATTGCGCCGTTTTCACGCTGCATTGAATGCAACTGTAAACTCAAAGCGGTTGACAAAACATTGATCAGGAATAGTATCCCCTATTTTACCTATAAACACTTTGATGAATTCGCGCTCTGTCCAAACTGTCGCCGGGTCTTTTGGAAAGGTAGCCATTATAAGAGAATGCTTAAAGATATACGACACTTATTGCGGAGAACATGAAATAGTTCTCATTTTGGGTAATGGATATAAGAACTGTAGGAATCGGGCATTAATAATTGTAGTTGTCCAATCCTTCAACTGCGTTCCCCTCGATATACTCGGGACAGGCAGGACAGGTTTATTGGACAAAGCCTGATAAATCAGGCGACTACATCATATCGTGGATGATATGAGAACTATTTCATGTTCTCCTCAGTAATTCCAAATGCCAAATAACAAATTATCCCGAAAATCTACGACATGAAAAAAAGGCAAATTTTCGAGGATGCTCGCTTCGCGGCACAAATGAATTTCAAATGCCAAATATTAAATGTTGCTACAATACAAAAAACGGTTAATAATAAGCATCTTCTTCTTTTTTTCTTCGTAATCTGTATTTTTTTTAATTGTGTTCCCTACGTTAAGAAAATGCGTAAGGATAATCTTGTTAGAATTGCTGTTGTTTGTGGCGCTAACAAGGTTGATGTTAGCGGTATCAAAGATAAAAAGTTCTATAAAAATCGTCAAGTTTTATTAAACGATGCATTCCCTTTGTATTTCAGTCCGAATAAAGGTGTAGTTCTCGTTAATGGAAGGAAGTATCGCGGTAACCTCGAAATAAGAAAAACTAAAGAACAGATATGGGTAATTAATATTCTTAATATTGAGGATTACCTGAATGGCGTTGTACCATGCGAAATTGGCGGAATTTCACAAACCCTGTTTGAGGCAGCAAAAGCACAAGCCGTTGCTGCCAGAACTTATACGTGGGCACATCTCAATCAGTATGAGAACCTCGGTTTTGATCTCTATGCAACAATTCGCGATCAAGTATATAGAGGCATGTCCTGTGAAAATGAACTGACCAACCTTGCTGTCGAACAAACCAAAGGACAAATCCTCACCTACAAAAACACCCCTATTGAGGCAAAATATCATTCGACTTGCGGCGGCAGAACTGCTGACTTTAACGATGCCTGGACTGGCAACGCACCGCCGTATCTGAAAAGCGTGAGCTGTTCTTATTGTAAAAATAGTCCTCATTATAAGTGGTCAAAGGTTTTCACAAAAAGGGAATTTTTTGTGAATTTAAGAACCAAGTTGAAAAAAATCGGTAAAAAAATACCGGGGGATGAACTAATAAAAAACATAAAGCTCATTAAGAACCGCAAAAGCAAGCGTGTTTTGAAATTGGTAGTCATCACCGAAGGAAAAGAGTACACAATACCGGGTTACCATATCAGAACCGTTTTAGGTGATAAGAGAGACCCGGGCGGTTTATTAAAATCAAATTACCTGACCTTAAGGACAAAAGGCGACAAAGTAATAATTG
>JAUWCU010000018.1 GCA_030609135.1 Candidatus Stahliibacteriota bacterium
AGCCAGGACGAGATGAAAATCAGCTCGTTTGTTCAACCACTTGATCAACAAGAAGATGGCGAAGAGCGAGAGGAATATTTCCAGATAGACAGTAAGAAGCATAGCATCGAAATACAGAAACATGCTGTAAAAGCAGGCAAGCAGACCGGCTAATATGCCTACTTTGTGAGTGAATATCTTTTTTCCAATAAGGAAAATGAGAGTGCAGGAGAGTGCTCCGATAATAATCCCGATTAGCCTTGGAATGTAGTAGGTGTGACCGAATAGTCTATAGACAAGACCCAAAAAATAAGGGTATACTGGCGCGCGATAATAGGGAACCCGACCAAACAAGTCTCCTTGAGCGATTTCCTGTGCCCATTCATCATGATATTTTTCATCCATTATCGGATAATTGAAAAAGGGATTATCCTTGATTGTTTCGAGATTAATAAAGCGGACACCAAGTGCCAGAATAAAAATTATGAGAGCAGTTAGCAAGACACGTTTGTTGCTTTTCACAATAAGCAATTATAAATACTGGTTGTTGTGTGTCAAGTGAAACCGACTAGATAACTGAACGTACAGTTCCTTGACTTATATCCTTCGCAGCATATAATACTAATTGATTCTGAAATTGGTTCGATCAATATCAACTCAAGGAGGCATAATGAATGAGAATCTGAAGTGTCCATTCAAGGGCGCAGACAAAAACAGTGATTGTGACCGGGAAAAATGTGTGCTGTGGCATGAAGGTGGTTGTGCTTTTGTGCATCTTATTAGAGAATTGGGGATTCTTAATGAAACGCTGCGGAGCATACAGGCGAAGTACTGAGTTCAGAAGTACTAGTACAGTTGACATAATTGAAAAATAATGTAGAATAAACGATGGCTATGTTGATTCGCAACGCCTCAGAGATACTGACGATGAAAAGAGGACTCAGTGTTTTGAAAAATGCTTCAGTACTCGTTGAAAATGGTAAGATCATACAAATTGGTCAAATAAAGAGTGATAAAGCAAGAAACGTAGTCGATGCTAAGGGTTGCGTAGTATGTCCGGGTTTGGTAGATTCTCATACCCATTTGGTCTACGGAGGTTCGCGCGAAGACGAATTTGCCATGCGCGTCACTGGTGTTAAATACGAAAAGATCGCCAAAGCCGGCGGTGGTATTGCCAGTACGGTTCGTATGACGCATCAAGCAAGTGAAGATATTTTGTACAAGTCAGCCATGGAAAGGTTGAAAAACCTTGCCAAACACGGTACTACGACCGTTGAAATCAAGAGTGGCTACGGCTTGTTGCCTGCCGAGGAAATAAAAACCCTCAGCGTGATAAAATTGTTGCAAAAGGATTCAGAACTTGATATTGTACCAACCTATTTGGTTCACACGATCCCTGATCAGATGAAGCGTCGGGACTATATAGATCTTGTCATTGAAGAGATTATCCCCAAAGTTGCCAGGGCAAAGCTTGCTGATTTTTGTGATATCTTTTGTGATAAGATCGCTTTTACCAGGCGCGAGAGCGAGAAGGTTTTATTGAGCGCGAAAAAATACGGTTTTGGGCTTAAAATACATGCGGATCAATTCGCTGATATTCACGGTGCATATCTTGCCGCGAAATTGAAATGTGCATCAGCTGATCACCTGGAGTATTCAACAAAGGGTGCGATAAGAGCAATGAAAAAAGCACGTGTTGTTCCTACTTTGCTACCTGGCGCAACACTTTTTTTACAGTTCAAGAAGAAACCGAATGTTAGAATCTATAAAAAACTGTACTGTCATCCAGCGCTCGCTTCAGATTATAACCCTGGTTCGTGTATGATTTATTCAATGCCCAAGATTATTGCGCTCGCCTGTATTGTCTATGGCATGCATGTTGAAGATGCTCTTCTGGGAGCCACCAAATACGGCGCCAGGGCATTGTGTTTGTTTAACCGAATCGGTAGCATAGAAACCGGTAAACAAGCTGATTTTGTCATATTTAACGTTGATAATTACAAGAAAATTCCGTATCATTTTGGCGAGGACATTGTCAGATATACTATAAAAAAAGGAAGGATAATATATGGAAAAAATAGTTGAGTGCATCCCCAATTTTAGCGAGGGGAGGGATCAGGCAAGACTCGATCAGATTTTAGCTGAAATAAAGAGTGCTGGTGTAGAATTACTCGACCAAGAAAAAGATGCTGACCATAATCGTGCAGTTGTGACATTCGTAGGTGAACCTGAGGCCGTACTGGAAGCAGCATTTAGAGGTATCAAGAAAGCATCAGAGTTGATTGACCTGACCAAACATAAAGGTGAGCATCCGAGAATGGGCGCTACTGATGTTGTCCCGTTTGTACCGATCAGCAACGTTACAACGCGTGAGTGTGTTGAGATGGCAAAACGGTTAGGCAAGCGGGTTGCTGAGGAGTTGAAGATACCAGTTTACCTTTACGAAGCTGCGGCAACTCGACCTGACCGGCAGAATCTTGCGGCGATAAGAAAAGGTGAATTCGAGGGGTTGAGAGATGAGATCGAAACCAACCCTGAACGTCGACCAGATTTTGGCGAGCCAAAACTCCATCCGACTGCCGGTGCCACGGTAATTGGTGCCCGGTTTCCTCTTATTGCTTTTAACATAAACCTCAATACGACAGATGTTTCGATTGCCCAGAAAATTGCCAAGGCAATCAGGTTTGGCAGTGGTGGATACCGGTATACTAAATCACTTGGTTTCATGCTGAAAGAAGAGAATCGTGCTCAGATCTCCTGTAATATGACAAACTATACAAAGACACCATTGCATCGAGTTTTCGAAACAGTAAAGCGCGAGGCAGAAAGGTACGGCATCAGCATCAAAGAATCAGAGATTGTTGGTCTGGTTCCTGAAAAGGCATTGATCGATACAGCGATTTACTACTTACAGCTGGATCGCTTTACCGAAGACCAGATTCTGGAGTACAAGCTCCACGGGAAAGGTTCAAAGCAATCAATCATGGATTTTCTGCACGTTTTGGCTCTGGCACGACCTACACCAGGTGGGGGCAGTGTTGCTGCGCTCGAAGCGGCCCTCGGTACGGCGCTACTCTCAATGGTTACCGGTATCACCGTAAACAAGACAAAAGACGAAGAACTGCTGGATTCCCACGGATTTTTAAAACTAACTACCTACGAATTCTACAAATTCATCAATAAAGACAAGTCGGCTTTTGACCAAGTTTTGGTAGCGTTCAAGTTACCAGAGGAGACAGATAAGGATAAGGGGGACAAGCAGATTGCCGTGCAAAATGCCTACAAACATGCAGCTCAAGTGCCGTTTGAGGTCTGTAAAAAAATTCTTTTTGTCTACCCTTATGCCAAAACGCTTGCTCAAAAAGGTTTAAAGAACGCGATCTCTGATGTTGGTGTGGCGCTTTACTCGCTCCACAGTGGGTTTATGGCGGCTCGGGTCAACGTCTTGATAAACCTCAGTTCGATAACCGATGCAGAATTCAACGAATCCATTAAGACAGAGCTTGATTCGCTAAGAAAACAAGAGGAAATTTTGTACAAAAATATTGAAAATATCTTCTTGACAAAGTTATGAATTAGGTTATAATTTTTTATGGAAGTAGATCTTCTTGATAAAAGCAGAATATATATAGAAGAAGGGAGTTTTGAAAAGGCTCAGATAATACTACGCCGGATCTTGAGCGATAACCCTAAACATGCGAGAGCCGTTGAACTCTCTGGAGACTTGGTTCTAAAATTGGGCAGAAATGCCGAGGCTATTCAGCGGTATGACAGTGCTAGTGACTACTACACCAATGTGAATCAATACGCCGAAGCGATACTTTGTTTGGAGAAAATTATAAGAATTGATAAATCCAATGAGGAAATTATCGCACGTCTGGCTGATCTTTATAGATTTTATGGATTACCTGATAAGGCGATCAACACAATACTTGATTTGTGCACATGGGCGATTGACAACAAGGAAAATGCTATGTTCATATCTGGGTTGCGCAAAATAGTTGAGCTGCAGCCAAAAAATCTGGCTTTGCGATTTTCCTTTATTAAGGTTCTCTATTCGATTAGCAGGTTACAGGATGCCGAGGATGAATTGAAAAAAGTCAAATCTCTTGCTGAAGAGACAGGTGATCAGGAAATACTCGAGAAAGTAAACAAGTTGCTTCCACAAACAGATGGCGGTGAGGAACTTGATCCTAAAAGCCGTATTGAACTGGGTAACTTACTCTATGAGATTGGCTCAAAGGATGAGGCGATAGTTGAATTTGAAAAGGCGGTAAGTGATTTGGTTGCCAGCAATGAAAATGAAGAGGCAATAAATGTACTGAACCGAATTATTGAGATCGATCCAAACAACAAGGATGCGATAAACAGAATTAATGAGTTAGGAAGTGGCGGTGCACCTGTTGAACTTGAAACCGCCACTGAAGAGGTTGTGGAAGAAGCGGTGCCAGAATCTCAAGTTGAAGAAACCATTCCGACCGAAACAGACGAACCAAAGACTGAGAAAGCGTTTCCTCAAGCTGAAATAGAGAAAGATCTAAAGCCCAGTGTTGAAGATATTATCGACCAGACTGTTAGTGAACCGAAGGCAGAAGAAAAAACTGCTCAACCCGAAACTCCAGAACAAACAGCAGGAGATGAACAGGCAATGGAGATGTTCGAGGATCTTGGCAGAGAGATTGAGGGTTTTGTTGCTGCGACAGATACTACAACACAAGGACCTTCTGACGAAGTTGAGTCAAGTGTAGAAAAAGGACATGATGTGCAACAATTAGAGGGGCAGATAGCGGACATAGAATTCTTACTCGATGAGGCTGAGGCACCAAGTGTACCAAGTTTCGAGGTTGCCCAGGAATTTGATAATTTCAGAAAAGCAATAGTGTGGGAGAAAACTGATGTTAAGAAAAAGATGACCCTGGCAAAGCTGGCTTTTGATGCCGGCTTATATGCGATTGCCTTGAGCTATGTTGTTGATGTCAAGCAAGAAATGGGTACATGGCCGTTATCGCTTGAGATAAATGGTGCGTCGCTTATCAAGCTGGGTCATTATAGCGAAGCCAAAAAAGTGATTGCTCCTGCTTTATTGTATGAAGAGATTTCTGAAACCCAGAAAGTCGAGTTACGTTATCTGCTCGCGTCTGCTTATGAAGGGTTAGGAGATTTTGACAATGCATTAAGGGAGACCGAACGGATTATTAGCATTAACCCTGAGTATAAGGACGTAAAGGAGATGTATGCACTAATGGGTGGTAAGGATATAGCATTTGAAAAACCAAAAAGAGAATCTGAGAAGGCTACATCTTCTCAGAAAATATCCATATCACCGCCAGCGCAGCCTGAACCTTTGGTGCAGCCAGCCGAGATGGGGCCAAAGGAAATAATACAGGAACCAGCCGAGGAGATGTATCCGACGATAATTGACCAACCACCTTCAACTCAATCAGAAAAACCATCTAAGGATCTTCCCAAAAAAGAACCTGATATTGAAGAAAGAAAAGGCGAAAATATCGCTTTTCTCTAAAATTAGGAGGATAAGTGGGCTATCAGGAATTTTACGGTTTCAAATTTGAACCATTTACTAATCATCCTGATCCGAAGTTCTATTTCAATTCCCCTCAGCATGCTCTGGCGCGCGAATACCTGGTCCATGCGGCACGCGGCACGCGAGGGTTGGCAGTTCTGTTGGGTGATATAGGGACTGGCAAGACAACCCTGGTGCGTAAGATTCTCAGTGAACTTTATGCACACGGGAACTATCAGGTTGGCTTGATCGTCCTGACCCATTCTGAATTCGCGCCGGGTTGGCTTTTCACTAAAATCGCAAACCTTGTTGGCCTTAGAGATTTTGCTTCTTCGACAACTGAAATAATAAGTCGAATTTCTCAAAGGCTCAATGAGATATATCGTAGAAACGAGAAGACAGTTATTATTATCGATGAGGCAAACAAAATTACGAGTCCTGAGATATTAGAAGAGATTAGAGGACTTCTGAATCTTGAAATAGCTGATACCAGATTGATTTCGTTTATCCTCAGTGGGTTGCCTGAGCTGGAGTCGTACCTGACATCCAATCGTGCTCTGTATCAACGCATCGCGGTTAAGGTTAAATTGAAGTCAATGGGTAGTGATACGATAAGAGCTTATATCAACCATCGGCTCGGTATTGCTGGCGTGACAAATGAAATTTTTACGCCCCGGGCGGTTGATTTGGTCTGTCGCTATTCAGATGGCAAACCGAGGCTTGTAAACATAACTTGCGACAATGCCCTTTTAGAAGGTTATATGCAGAGGAAAAAAAGTATTGACGATACAATTATAGAAAGAGTAGTCACAAATTTAGGATTGAAATTTGAGTAATGTCCGAGCTTGGTGAGGTCAAAAGAAAGGTTGCCGAGTTTGTTGCCAAAGGTGATACTAAAAAAGCCATAACCGAGCTAGAACAAGCAGTAAAAGAATTTCCCAAAGAGGGTTCCTTATTCAATAAACTCGGTGATCTTCTTATAAAGGTCAATCGTAAAAACGACGCGCTCAGCGTATACGAACAAGGTGCGCGGGTCTTCAAAGAAGAAACTTACTTTCCAAATGCCATAGCGTTATGTAAGAAGATACTCAGACTTGAAAAGGACAGGACAACAATTTATGACTTACTCGGCGAGTTGCACAAACAATTAGACCAGCGCGGTGAGGCAGCGAATTACTTCCTTGAGTATGCAGAACGGAAGATAAAAGCCAATGATCTAGATGCTGCGCTGGAAGCCTATAATACTATAAAAGAACTCGTTCCTAACAACCCGAAAATCCTTGAGACGATTTCTGCAATATACGAAAAGGTTGGAAAAAAACAAGAGGGCAAAGAACTTCTAAAAGAAGCGCATGAAATCGAAGACAAACAGGAGAAACTGAGAGAAAAAATGGTCGTCGAAGAACCACAGGCAGAAGTCGAAAAAGAAGTCGAGGAAGAAATAGAAGAAATTATTAAGGAACCCGAAGTAGAAGAAATTGTTAAGGAACCCGAAGTAGAAGAAGTTGTTAAGGAACCTGAAGTAGAAGAAGTTGTTAAGGAACCTGAAGTAGAAAAAGAAGTTGCTGAAGAGGAAACAGAAGAAGAAACAGAATCGGATATTCCGCTGGAGGATTTTGTGTCACCTGAAGTGGCTGAGTTGCTCAAAGATGATGAGATCTCAGCTGAGGAAGAAGAGGGTGTTACAGAAACACCTGCTGTATTATCCGAAATTGATAAGACTATTGAGTTGGGTGAGCTCTATCTCAACCTTGGTTCTGAAGAAGAAGCCATTGATTGCTTCCGCAGTGCGGCAAATGAGTCATGGAATAATAAGAACTATGATAAGGCTTTTGATCTTAATAAGAGAATAGCTGACCTGAGACCATTTGATCTCAGGTCCCGTCAGCATCTTGTTGAGATCAGTAAAATAAAAAAGGATATGGGTTTACAAATAGAGGCGATGGTAGATTTGGCTGAATCACTGAGTCGGCGCGAAGCGAAGAGTGAAGCCCGGGATTTATGCAAGAAAATCCTTGAACTTGATTCAGAAAACATCAAGGCTCAAGAAATGTTTTCAGCATTTGAACAGCCCCAGGATTACATTGACCTTGGCGAAGTTCTTAGAACTGAACTTGAAGATGAGAAGAAATCTGATAGCATTCAAAGTATCGAAGGATTAATTTCTCAATTCCGGCGTGAGGTCTTTGAATCTATTGGTGAGGGCGATTTTCGTTCGCGGTATGATCTCGGCGTTGCCTATAAGGGCATGGGTCTTTATCAAGAAGCTATTGAAGAATTTGAAATCGCCGCAAAAGACCCTGAGCTTAGACTCAAGGCGTATGAAATGATCGGATCATGCTTTCTCGAACGTGGTAAGGCAGATGATGCGGTAAAAATTTTGAGTGCCGGTCTAAAAATTACAAATCGACCAGCACGGGAGTACTTTGGTATTCATTTTCTCCTCGGTAACTGCTATGAGAAGATGAAGAAAATGAAAGAGGCGTTAAAATCCTACATGTATGCTTATAAACTCGACAAGACAGTGCCTGATTTGACACGGAGAATTAATGATCTTAAAAATAAATACCTAGCCGAAGCAAAGAAAAAAGGCAGGAAAATTGTCACTAAGCCACCAGCTAAAGCAAAACCTGAATCTATAAAAACGGCTAAGGTCCGGGCTAAGAAGTCTAAAATCACATATTTATAGGAAACAATCATGGGTTACGAGAAATTCTATAAGTTAAAAGCACACCCCTTTAGTTTTGCCACTGACGAGAGATTCTACTACGATTCACCACAACATTCAAAAGCCCTGGTGAAACTGACTCACGCAGTTGAAACTGAGAAGGGGCTTGCTTTGATGATAGGTGATATCGGGACCGGTAAGACGACATTATCGAGGCGGCTCTTAGATCAACTGATTGATGGTGATGTTGAAGCAACCCTGTTGGTGATCATTCATTCGGAAATCACTTCTTTGTGGTTTTTGAAGAAAATCGCCCTGATGCTCGAGACGCCGATTGAGTCAGAAAATAAAATAGAGATAATAACCGCTATTTACCACCGTCTTCTGGATTTGACAGGTCAAAACAGGAAAGTAGTTATTCTGATCGACGAAGCTAATATGTTGCAAACCAAAGAAATAATGGAGGAAATCCGTGGTTTGCTCAATCTGGAATCAGAGCACGGTAAGCTTTTGAACTTTATCCTCTTCGGTTTGCCAGAGATGGAAGACTATTTGAGACTTGACCCACCGTTATATCAACGCATTGCGATCCGTTGCGTTCTTGAAGAACTGGACGCAAAGGCAACTACCAGTTATATTATCCATCGTCTTCGAGTCGCCGGTTGCGTGAAGCCACTCATGACCAAAGAGGCTTTGGAGAAAGTATACACATATTCAAAAGGCGTACCACGTACAATCAATGCGTTATGTGACAACGCATTGTTAGAGGGTTTCCTTTTGAAACGGGAAGTGATTGAAGCAAAAATTATAGACGACGTCAGTTCTGATCTCGGACTTAAGGCCAAACCAAGTTGAACAGAGGCACTCAAGGCGCTCCATCATCTACACCGCCAAATAAATATTTCGCTGACCTCCATATTCACTCGATCTATTCTGACGGCTCATTTACGCCTTATGAAATAGTGCAAATCTGCAAGCGATCGAATCTAAAGGCAATCGCAATCACTGATCATGATACAGTGTCGGGTGTTGAAGAAGCGATGTTCTATTCTAAACATGGTTTTGAGGTTATCCCAGCAGTTGAGATGAGTTCAAACATCGGTGACCTGGATGTTCATATGCTTGGTTACTACGTGGATTACAAAGACCCTAGTTTGTTATCATACCTGGACCAATTCAAGAGACATCGTGCTGAGCGGGTGAAGAAAATCATCAGTAAACTCTCCAGTGACGGGATCAAACTGGAGTTTGAGCAGATTAAGATGGTTGCCAAAGATTGCTCTTTGGGTAGACCCCATATCGCTGAGGTTCTTATGGAAAACAGATATGTTAAATCAATAACTGAAGCCTTTCACAAATACTTAGGCTATGGGTTGCCGTACTATGTCCCGAAGAAAGACATCCACCCGAGAGAGGTAATAAGAATAATAAAGGAATACAACGGCGTTCCAGTTATCGCTCATCCAGGGACCATAAATAGCGAATCTGTTATCTATCAGTTGATTATAGATGGTGCTCTGGGCATTGAAGTCTGGCATCCAGAGCACACGCCGCGTTGGCGTCAGGGATTGTACGAGATTGCTTTGAAAAACGGTTTGTTGATGACTGGAGGCTCTGACTGTCACGGTAAGCATGCTGATTCGGTAAGGATCGGGCTCACTGGCTGCGGTGAAGAGGAAGTAAGTATGCTCAAGCAATGCCGGGATAAGATACGTAATGAACGTGACAGTTGAATAAAGCGAAACCGTGGTTATTTAAATTGCATTAGGGGGTAGTGTGAACATAGATGAAATTAAGAAAATCTTACCGCATCGACCACCGTTTTTGTTTGTTGATGAAGTAGTGGAAATTAGTGATACCATGATTGTTGCGAAAAAGCATGTGCGCATTGATGAATATTTCTTTGCGGGTCATTTTCCAGAAGAGCCGATTATGCCCGGTGTTTTAGTGGTTGAGGCACTTGCGCAAACCGGTGCCGTGATGTTGCTCCGCAAGCATAAAGGTGCTACCCCTCTATTCCTCGGTATTGACAGGACGCGGTTCAAGAAAATAGTACGACCGGGCGATACACTCATTATGGAAGTCAAAATTTTGCAGGAACGTGGTGATGTAATTAGGATATCAGGGGTTGCCAGAGTTGATGATGAGGTTGTCTGTCAGGCAGTGATCATGGCAGGTATAAAAAAGTAAGTTCAAACTCTTTTTTTCTAAAGAACCTACAAGAGTGAAGCAGTTTACTGTCAGCAAAAAAGCAAAGGTTGATAAATCAGTCATCATTGGCCCTTATTCAGTCATTGAGGATGATGTCAAGATCGGTGCAGATAACAAAATAGGCGGTTATGTTATAATCAGAAACGGTTCGATAATTGGAAAAGGCAATACAATATGTGCTGGTGTCCAGATCGGTGTGGACCCGCAAGACTATCATTTTAAGGACGAACCATCAAGGTGCCTGATCGGCGACAATAATATAATTAGAGAATATACAACTATTTCCAGAGCAACCGGTGAAAACAAAGCAACATGCATCGGCGATAATAATTTTATAATGACCTATGTGCACATTGCGCACAACATTCGAATCGGCAATAATAATATAATATCAAGTGGGAGCCAGCTTGGCGGTTATGTTGAACTCGAAAACTTCGTAAACATCGGAGGGCTTGTTGGAATACACCAGTTCTGTAGAATCGGCAAATATGCAATGCTCGGTGCTATGTCATATCTAAATAAGGACATACCGCCGTATTTGTTAGCGCGTGGGAACCCGGCAAGAGTATTCGGGGTGAATGTGCGGGGGCTGCAACTTAATGGGTTTACGGCTCAAGAAGTTGAAACCATCAAGACAATGTATCGGTTGATCTATGAATCTTCCAATACCCTAACAAAATGTCTTAAGCGGCTGGAAGAAAAAGATTGTTTTGGCGATTTTGCTCGGGAAACAATCAAGTTTGTCAACGCGTCAAAACGCGGAATACTTTTGAAAACACCGTAAAGAAGTTACTACGGAGAACATATAATAATTTCAGTGGATTTCGTTAGCATGTTACACTATTGTCACTCTGAATCCTGACCTGTCGTCAGGACAGGTTTATTTCAGAGACTCACTTTATCGAGATTCCGAAACAAGTTCGGAATGACAGTTTCCACAACATAATTGAAACTATTATATGTTCGGAGTAATAACTGACAGGTAAGAGCTATCTCAACTTCTTCTTATGACGGTCTCTTTTGCGTCTTTTTTTTAATTTGTGCTTCTTTATTTTTTTCAACTTCCTTTTCTTACCACAAGGCATGTGTTAAAACCTCCTTTTCATTAGCAGATTATACAGATAAAACGCGGTAAGTCAAGCACTGCACGCTTTAACTTGGAAATCCCCGCTGCCCATTGACATATCATTGTTTCAGAATAGAATATGCTATGCTTCTGTTGTTCGTTATCAGCCAGGCATTATGCAGGTTTGAAGACAGTGCTTACAAGACAATGAGTGAAAGCTGGCAAGCTAAGCCCATGGTTTGTTTGATGAATGGTGTTTCTTTTGTGTCGAGACCAGAGTTCAACGCCGTCAATCCAGCCTTCTCCTTTTTTCTTGACCGCGATCATTTAGGCAAGCAAGACCTCGTTGGTTTTGTTGTGAATTGGGCAACAGTCCTGCCTCTTAAATATTTCGTAAACCGTCAGCGACCAGAAGGGTATTGCCCACGTTGGAATTCCTCATTTCCGTCAGGTCATACTACTTTTTGTTTCACTCATGCGGTTATTCTGACTCATCATTATCCCGAATTGAAAGTGCCGATGTACCTGTACGCAACGACCGTGGGCTTTTCTCGCATCTATTTGAAAAAGCACTATCCAACGGATGTCATTATTGGAGCAGTACTGGGGATATTAACTGGTTATCTGACGATAAAGCTGGTTGAATAGTGAAGAAATCTAATCTTCCGGTTTTTTATATTGAATCCATTGCCCTTTTTTGATCTCGGGCTCTCCTTTTATCCAATACCTGGGGTCAACATGAACTCGATTCACGACAAACCCCCAATGAAGGTTCGGGCCTGTACATAAACCGGTTCTGCCCAATTTAGCTATGAACTGTCCTTTTTTTACTTTATCACCTTTCTCTACATATATTGAATCCAGGTGAATATAGATCGTGTGTATTCTCTTTCCATGGGCAATAACAATACTCTTGCCATGGATCTCTAAGTTCTTTGCCATGACAACAACGCCGTGATTAGGCGCGTAGACCTTAGTGCCCACGACATTGCCAATATCCACAGCTTTATGAGACCATTTATCAAGGTCTTTATTATAGCGCCGCGGTGTACCAAAAAGCCCGGTAATGGTTCCAGAACAGGGCCAGATAAAGTCGCCGTCATACAAAATTGAATCCGGGTTTCTACTGTAGGCGCGGGCAAAGTAGTTGCCTTCATACTTAAGCATTTCAAGGGTTTCTTCGGTGAGAATGCTGATGTCAAGATCAGCCGTGTCCTCTTCAGAAAAACCGCCAGGAATTACTGTAAATGGCATCTCGAGTTTCTTTGGTTCGCCTTTCTTCTGATAGCGTAAGGTCATTATATAATCGCCCGGTTCCGTATTCATCGGCACCGCGAGTACGGTGTTGTAAGTGTTATGCGCAATAGGGTATAGGTCATATGTTTGATAGAGAAAATTGATTTTTGGATCTTCCAAGGCCAGAACGGCAATAACATTGAGCTTCGCAATTTCACCCTGGTGATAAGTATCTTTGTCCATGGTAATTCTTTGAATCAAACCATTGGTGAGCGATACCGCTGAGGTTTGGCTTGCATCGAAGGAGCGGATCTCGTAGTCAAGCCGAAGCATGACTGGTTGAAGAGTTTCAGTAGATAAGGTGCGCTCGAATTCTATGATTTTGCTTGAGCGCTCTAATCTGCGCTCCAATGATATAGAAGGTTCATATGCATTCGACGGGGTTTCAGTTTCTTTATTGGGTTCTTTGTCAATCGGGTTGGCCGCCAGCACATTGTACTCAAACGGTTTGTTAAACCTACTGGCAAGACACGCAACAATGAACAGAAAGAATAAAAGACTACGGACTTTTTGCACAACGGAACCCATAATAGCGGTCCTGCACAAATGGTTTTAGTTCCATTCTCGACGAGCACTTCAAGTATTTGGGATTAATGCTCAACCACGAACCACCCCGAACAACACGCGAATAACCAGAGTCAGGACCAGGGGGATTTTTGTCAGGGCTGATATTGTAGTATTCTTGGTCATAGAAATCCTGACACCACTCCCAGACATTGCCCGCTACGTCATATAATCCGTAATTGTTCGGCGTATACTTCCCTACTGGAGCTGAGTACTCATAACCATCTTTTTCTCTGAACGGCTTGGGAGCATAATTGCATCTTTTTGCCACTGATTCATCTCCCCATGGGAATTGCTTACTTTCCAGACCGCCTCGCGCAGCGTATTCCCATTCTGCCTCAGTGGGTAAACGTTTACCCGTCCATTGCGCATAGGTCAGGGCGTCATAATAACTCACGCCGACGACTGGTTGGTCAGGTTTATTGAGGTCTCGATCTTTGAGAAAAGGTGGTTTTGGATGGCCAGTTGCTTCAATAAATCTTCTATACTGACGATTCGTCACCTCATATTTATCAATGAAGAAAGCATCTATCCAGACCTTGTGCTTGGGACTTGCATGACCAGAATCACTACCCATTGTGAAATATCCAGCTGGAATAAGAACCATACCTTGAGGTGGTACAAAAGCCGCCTCTTCAGTAACCTGTGGTGTTGGTTCTTCGGGCTTGCCACAGTTCACAAGTATCAATGAAATAATTGTGATTATTAACGATATTTTTTTCATAATTTCCACCTTTTTTTAATAATATCCAGAATAACCTGTATGTCAACAGAGCGGTTTCTGATTCCTCTGCACTTTTTTCAGATTGCATGGTTTGGAAGGATATTGGACAAATCTTTAGTAGGGACACGCCATGGCGTGTCCCTACTAAAGATTAGAACGATAGCGGTCTTTCAGCTCTTCCTTTTTGCCTTTATTCCAACCCGAGACCTTGGTAAAATAACCGGTTACGCGGGTGATGTGGTCGACTTTTTCACTGCCACAATGAGGACAAGTTTCTCTAAGTCCTCGCGATGTTTTGAAACAATTGTTACAGGTCGTAAACTCCGGCGAGAAGGCGATTTGCGCATTACGGGTATTGTGAAATGTTTTTACCACAAAGTTGGCAATTGACTCTTTTGGCGGTTGTGATTCGCCGAGCCAGACATGGGTTAATGCACCGGCTTCAATCATATCGTGAAATTTACCTTCGATTTTTACCCGGTCGATCGCGTCTAAATTCACCGCGACATTCAAATATGTTGAATTGGTATAGTATATCGAGTTGGTATCGGAGCTACCTTTCACAATATTCAATGCGAGATCCGGAAAATGTTCAAGGTCAAGGCGGGCAAGACGGTAGGCTGCAGATTCAGCTGGAGTTTGCTCCATGACCAAACGCAGACCATGCGTGCTTGATAGTGCCTTGGTGCGCAAATACAGATATGCTAATACTTTGAGGCCAAAGCGTAAAGCTGTTTCATCTTCATGCAGCTGTTTTCCTATGTGGTATTCAACAAGCTCATTCAAGCCCAGTAGACCAATCAGGTAAGTTGCTCGATGGAGCCTTAGATACTGTTCACCGTCTCTTTCCATAGTCAGCAGGGCGAGCGGTCCTTCGGTTTTCAGCGCGATAATCCGCTCAATAAATTCCTTTTTCTGGAGGTGTGCCTTTACTGCGTGGTCGAGTAATCTATCGAGGTTTTTGTACAGCAAAGCATCGTCGTGTTTGGCTAAATAGGCAGCCCTGGGAAGGTTTAAAGTGACGTTTTGCAGGGCAGTATAACGCATTTTCCACGGCGTATTGGCATCTTCCAGATCTGATTCCTCAAGCTTGAATGATAATCTGCAGCACTCTGATATTTTTGCGGTTTCACCGCGGTCAAATACATAGTAAGTATTACCGCGCTTGGACGACACGTCAGCGATGTGATTTAAAAAGCCTTCCCAGCCTGGGGTTTTAAAGAAATTTTCAGTAATGTGGACGAGTGGTTTAGGGAAGAAAAAGGGTCGGCCTGTACCATCACCGTCCATGTAGATATCAAACAAAGCCCAGGCAAATCTTTGGGCATCTTTTGCATAATCGCCATACTTCTTACCGGTATATTTACCGGCCGGACCAATCGCCTCGACATGCTTAAAATGCTTGGGGATTTCCCAGTAAATGTTGAGGTCTGAGAATATTGCCTGACCGCCCCTTGCCACTGATTGCTGCGAATATTCAAATACAAGCATCTGGGCAAGTTGATGGATTTGGCGGTCGTTCATTTGGGTTAAAAACGGTGCAAAAAAGATATTGACTGCATCCCAGCCAATTGCTCCAGCAAAATGTCCTTGTAGCGCGGCTGAGAATTTGACCATGTGGGCAAGCAATGTATCAGCATGTTTTGCTGGTTTGGCTATGGAGAGAGCGTTAGGTAGGTTCAGTCCAAATTTCTTTACATATTCCAAAGATTGACCTGAACAATAGGGACGGTCACCAAAGCCTAGATCGTGCAGATGGATATCCCCCTTTATGTGCGCATCCGCGACATCGCGGCTGAAAACTTCCGAAAGCATATACTGTTTTTTGACCGTCTCGGCAATGGTCATATTCGTCGCTTCGGGGTTGTGCGGAATATTAGCATTTTCACGATTCGCGTACAAGATGATTTTTTCTGCATCGTAAAGAGGGAGGCCCAGTCGTGTATGACGCAAGCGCGAATTTTCTAGACCGTGTTCGATTAGTTTTACGTTGACTACTTCTCGGATCAGGGAGGAAGAGATAAGATGCACATTGGAGTTTAGAACCGTATCTTCAGTTTCTTCAGCAATTTTTTGGGCGATTTTTTGATCCACACCGGTTTCATTCCGCAACGCCTTGATGATTCTTGTTCGATCCCAGGAGACAAAATCGTCGTCTGAAGTGCGTACAAACAGGGCATAGTCAGTTGTGTCCCGTTCATCTGGCAGTTTGGCAAGGAGTTTCTTTTTTCTCAGTATTTCACGTTGTTTTCGGTAAAGGATATAAGCCTTTGCAGTGCGGGCATGGCCGCTTTCAATGAGTATTTTCTCCACCGCGTCCTGGACTTCTTCGATTTCCGGGGTTTTATCTCCCTTTAGGGTATAGAGAAACAAGACAACTTCATTGGCTAATTTTTCTGCAAGTTCTCGGTCGTCGCCACCTATGGCTTTTGCCGCCAGGTATATGGCATTAGTTATCTTCTTTTTGTCAAAAGTAACAACTGTTCCGTCTCTTTTCTTAATACTCTGAAAAATTAATTCTTCAGGGATTTCTTCAGAGATACCAATCCTTACCGATGTTTTTTCTGGCATCTTTTCTCCTTTTTTATCTTTTTTAACTCGGTGGCAAATTTATCGATATTGGTGAATTTACGGTATACCGACGCAAATCGTACATAACTGACTTCATCGATTTCCAATAGACGGTCTAATACCATACGCCCGAGTTCAGATGATTTTATCTCTGTTTGGTATTTGTCAGACACCGTATCTTCGATTTCATTGACAATGTTTTCTATCTTTTCGGCTGACACCGGTCGCTTTCGGCAGGCGGTTGCAATACCATTGAGAAGTTTTGCTCGATCGTACGGTTCTCTTGTTTTGTCGCGTTTTATGACCACCAAAGGCATGCGCTCAATGGATTCGTACGTCGTGAAACGGAATAAACAGTTAGTGCACTTCCTTCTTCTGCGTATTACTGAACCAGACTGCGGCATTCTTGTTTCTAATACCCGGTCGCTATCCTTACCACATCTTGGACACTTCATAAGATAAATGCTAAATTCAAAGCACTAAATCCTCCCGATCTGTCCCATTTAGTAAAAGATAATATTTATGGGGTTTGAATTCATTCAGGATTTCAGGTACATACTGCGAAATATGTTTAAAATACACTATATATAGAGTCATTATCTAATTGTAACCACAATTTAACCATTGTCAAGGGGGAAGATGAACTCGGCGAAGCCGAGTAGTAATTGAGTAATTTGGTTATTAAGTTATTGTAGGTAGTTGCTCAATTTATTGAGCCATTGATAACGGCAGGAGCGTTAATAGCGTCCCGCTGAATTCTATTCTACGGGATAAATATCGGGGAAACAGATACAAGATACTAATCGTACTCGTATCTCGTATTCGTTATAATCCAATATTACGAGCACGAAAAACGAATTACGAATACGGTTTCACTGCAGAAACGTGTCTTCAACGAAGTGTATCCTCCGTTACACCGAGACTCCGATACACCGGGACTCATATCACTTCTTAATGTGTTTTCTCCGGGCGTAGATATAGCTGAGCTCAGCGCCGAACAGAAAAATGTATGCCGAGTAATAGACCCATAAGAAAATAACTACTAAGGTAGACAGTGAGCCGAATACTCTGGAATAATCCACCATCCTGGTAATATAGAAGGTGAAGAAGAATTTTGCTTTATCGATGATCCCCTCTGAAGAACCCAGGATAAAGACTGAGAGTGAAATAAGACCGAGAAGAAGAGGGAAGAGGCTAAAGGTAGTAGCATGTACCAGTGCAGAAGCAAGGAGGGGGCACCGGTCAGTACTGAATTTCTTGTATGCTTTTTTAAAATACCAGGAGAGTTTCATGGTAATTTTCTTTGGTAAACGATATCGCCATTGACTATGGTCATCAATACCTTAATTCGATCCATATTGGTTTGGGTGAGTGGGTTTTTATCAAACACCACAAGGTCAGCAAGAAAACCTTCGTCAATAACCCCTTTTCTATTTTCGTCAAACGTGGCAAAGGCACCCTCTGTCGTATAACTTCGGAAAGCAGATTCTGGTTTGAGTCGACCACATGGGAAAGGATGATGAATAGCACCCTGAAGACCAAAGAGCGGACCCAAGGGCATGCAATCTGAGCCAAATACTAATTTGATGCCAAGATCTGAGATCTGTTTAAAACAATTCATTGTTTTGTATCTATCGCCAAGATACTGTTCGTATATATTGCCGGGCTTTTGCCATCGGCGCGCGAAGTTCGGCTGCATTGAGCAAATCAAATCCAAGCCAGCGATTTCGCGAATCAAAGAGCGGCTAAGAATTTCGAGGTGTTCGAGCCGGTGGCGCAAAGGATTTCGCGTTCTGGTGCTGATTTTTTTCAGGACTTCCAGGGCTTGACCAGTAGTGCGGTCGCCGATTGTGTGGATCATAAGCTGGATACTATGCTTCTTTGCAGCGCTGGCAATGCGTTCAAGTTTCTGTTTAGTTATTAAGATCTTGCCATAGGTTCTGGTTTGGGCATAGGGTTTGGTCAATGCCGCGGTTTTAGCGCCGATTGAACCGTCAAGAAAGACCTTGACTCCGGAAAACCTCAAAAAATCATCACCCAGACCACTTGTAAACCCGGCGTTGGAGATGTCTTTAAAATACTTGAGCAAGATATAAACAGAAAACCTCAGTTTCAAACCGCGTTTTGTTTTGATATTCTGCAATAGACGAAGGCGCCGGGGGTTTGTTATTTCATGGACTGAAGTTATCCCTTTACGCAGTGCTTCAGATGTACCGAGTCTTATGGCTTTTAAAAGCATGGCATCATCTGGTTTGAAAATATCATTTAAGCTAAGGGCAATATCTTCATAAAGGTAGCCGTTTTTTCGGTCCACGATATGCCATTTATTTGATATACGGTTCAGTCCACAGGAATTAACAACTGCAAAGTGACCGCAGATACGGCGCATGATAATTGGTTTTTTCTTTGATATTCTGTCGAGGGTGTGCCGATTCAGGCTTTCTAATTTGAATGAAGACCAAATGCTTTCGTCCCAGTTAGAAGCAAAGACAACCTTTTTTTCTTTGGCTAAGCCACTGCGTAGTTTCTCAAAACAGTCGTTCAATGACCTGCACTTCTCAAGATTAATGCGTTGGCGCTCAATACCCAAAGATATGAGATGGGTGTGGCTATCTATAAAACCCGGTATGACATAGCTGCCTTTTAGATCATACTGTTTTATTGTACGCGGCAGTTTTGGTTTTTTTGGAAAGGTTTTTTCTATTATGCCTTTTCTAATTTGGATCGCCCGGATTTGGCGGCGCGGCTTGTGAAAATCAAGAAAATGTGCATTGTACAACAGAATCGGTTGCACCTTGGGGTTACCCGATTACAATGGGTTCTTCTGGATATTTGAAATCCATTGGGTGCGGTCGCAAAAGCGCACTGCCAATAGTGATGGTTCCGACACGACCAGTTATCATGGTTATTATTATCACCAGTTTACTGATCCATGAGAGATCATATGAGAAACTACAAAATGGCTTCAAAGCTGAACCCAAAGAAAGTCCAACTGTTCCCAAAGCTGAAAAGACCTCAAAAAGAGCTTTCAGTGGTCGCGGATTGTCAAAAAGCATGATTAAGGTAAACGAGAGAATCACAACAAATACAGCCAGCCCCACAATAACGAAAGATCTAAAAGCCTGCTCAATAGGTATTCTTTTTTTGTGGATGGAAATATCACTGTAGCGACCCAGGAGCAATTCTTTTATCCATTTGCAGAGTAATGCAAAGGTCGTTGTTTTTACGCCACCACCAGTACCTCCAGGAGAAGCACCGATGAACATGAAGAGCATAAACATGAGTAGGGTTATTGGTGAGAACATTGATATGGAAAAGGTGTTGAAGCCGGCAGTCCGCGGCGTGACTGCCTGGAAAAAGGAAAAAAGTAGTTTCTCGACAAACGTATACCCCTGCAATGCGTGGTGACCTTCGCGCACGAGAATGAATATGGTACCGCAAACAACGAAAGCAAGCGTTGTCCTCAGCACGATTATTGTGTGCAAGGACAAGCGTTTTTTAGCTCTTTTTACAAAGGTCGTGAAAACATCAGAGATCACGATAAAACCCAGACCGCCAATAATAAATAACGCGGCAGCGGTAAGTGGCACACCGGTTGAACTTGAAAAAAGACTCAAGTTTTCAGAAAAACTTGAGAAGCCGGCATTGCAGAATGCAGATACCGAGTGAAAAAACGCATGGCCCAGGGCAGTAAGCGGGTTGAATTTTTTCAAGAAGAAGATATAGAAAAGTATGGTGCCGATCAGTTCCAGAGCTATGGTTATTCTGAATACACGCCAGGCAAAGCGCTTCAGATTTTCAAAAGAAAGCACATTAATCGATTCCTTAAAAAGAACTCGGTCACGCAAGGATATTTTTCTTCCAAGAAAAAAGAAGAAGGTTGTTGAAAGAGTCATGTAGCCAAGACCACCGATTTGAATGAGCGTAAGGATAATACATTTCCCGAATAAGGTAAAGTCAAGTGCCGTATTCTTGACGATCAAGCCGGTAACACATAAGCCTGATGAAGCGGTAAATAGCGCGTCAATGACTGAAATACCATTGGTCGTGGCAAACGGCAAAAGCAGCAGCAGTGTGCCAATACCGATAATGCCAAGATAGCCAAAAATCAAAAGGCGTGGTGCATTTATTTCTTTCGAAATTTTCATTGAATTAGTGTATTCTATTTCAAGTAGTTGTCAAGATACCCAATTTTCTATTCGAGTAGTGTGCCTTGTTTGAAGGATTTCTTGCTGACCTCTACCCCGTTGGAATATCTCACCCTTAAGAGCGAGGATTGTAAAAAAAAGGTGAATCATTACTTAGAAAAAATCTCGTCATTTAGTGCAGGAGTTTCCTACGGGGTTTACTTTTTTCGATGCCTGTTGAGCAAGACGATCTGCAGTTTTATTATCAGCACGGGGCACCAGGACAAATGAGATTTCTCCAAGTCGTTCTCTTAATCTATGGACCCTTTTAACCTGGTGAGCAATATGCGCTTTTCGTACTTTGTACTGACCAGTAACTTGCTTATAAACGAGTTCAGAGTCAAGTTTTATTGTGCAGGATTTTTTGCCTGATTTGATCAACCAGCTCAATGCGTGAATGACTGCCTCATATTCAGCAACGTTGTTCGTTGCTATACCGATGTAGCAGGAGATTTCTTCGAATGGTTTGGATAGATTGTCTGCCGAAAAAACCGCGACGCCGATACCGGCAGGTCCAGGGTTGCCGCGCGATGAACCGTCCACATATATAACCAGGGGATGGAAAGAGGGTGTAGACATCAGATCTCGCCGGTTTTCTTAATTTTTTTTATCAGAGTCAACATATACTAATATGCGGCCGCAACTACCACACAGGAGCAGTTCGTTCCTTTTCTTGAGTTCATTGAAAAACTGGGGTGTGAGGTTAGCAAAGCATCCGGTACATGTTTCATTGTCGATCAAACAGACCGCATTGCCGCGTACTTCCTTTATTCTATTGTACTGCTCCTTGATATCATTGGGAAGTTTGCCAAAGTTGGTATCGAAATCAACCTTTAGTTTAGTTAGATGTTCGATCAATTCTTCATTATGTCTTTTGATATTGTCGATTTCTCCGCTTTTCTTACTGATGAAGTCCTTGGTTTCTGATTTGAACTTTTCTATTAAGTTTATTAGTTTTTCTTCTTCTTCCAGGAGGTTTATCATTTCGTCTTCAATTTTCTTATTCCCTTTTTTCAAGAAATCAATTTCATTGAGGATTGCGCGGTATTCTTCATTGGTTTTTACAGCAAAGGTCTGGCTGTTTAATTTAGCGAGTTTATTTTCGTTTTCAGCAATGTCGCCTTCTTTGATTTTGTAGATTTTGCGAATCTCCTGAATACGAGTTGTTTTTTCATTAAGTGCAGTATTTGCTTCCATTATTTCTTTTTCTAAATGTTCAGTTTTAGCAGGGATTGATTCTATTTCAGATGTCGTATCGTTTCTCTCATCATCGAGTTTCTGAATAGTTATAAGGATATCCAGTATGTCTTCCATAGGTTTTTTCCTTGTGATGAGTTTTTCTGTCCAGAATAGTCTCGATGGGAAAACATGGGCGGTACCCGACTTGAACGGGTGACCTTCTGCATGTCACGCAGACGCTCTAACCAAGGCTGAGCTAACCGCCCATAAAATTGCATTTCTTATTCTATGTATAATCGTACATAAGTCAAGATATAATTCAGAAACTTGGACACATTGTTTAATAGACATTTTAGGAAATCCTCACCCGTCCCTCTTCCTTAAAAAGGGAGAGGGTGTATTAATTTGGTTACTTTCCTTTCTGCGCTGTAGTTGTCCAATTCATTGGACTGCCCGATTCACCCCGTTAGATAACTGTCTCCGTCGAAACTCTGCACTATTAAAACCACCATGTATCTAACGGGGTAAATCGGGCAACTTATATGTTATACTATAACATGATTATAGAGCTTTCAATAGAAGCACTAAAGAAACTCTTTTCTTTAAAGGGAAAGAAAAGAAAGGATTACGCTATCAGCAATTCTTCGGACCAAACAGATATAAATCGCCATCAGCATATAACTCTTGCTCGTAAATCCATTTTGTGCTATGATTGGGGTAGAAATGCCCATACGATTGCTTTACTTAAAGACAACGGCGAGATTATGAAGATTTTTAAAATTCGCAATGATTACGCTGGCTATATTGACTTGTTGAAACATCTCCAGGCTAGTACTAGGGTGGTGTTTGCGCTTGAGCATCGGACTCATCGGCTGGTTGATTTTTTAGTTGCTCATGGTTATTCAGGTTTTTATGTTAATCCTAATGCGATGCCGAGTTATCGGAGTCGTTATAAATCGGCACCGGTTAAGTCTAACGAGTTAGATGCGTTTATTTTAGCTGACCTCTTACGAACCGATCGTCCTAACCTAGCGGAGATTATTTTGGATACTCCTTTTGTTCATGAATTAAAGGGATTAATTATTGATCGAGAGCGTTATGTACGTGATGAGACTCGTCTTGTCAATCGGTTAGAGGGATGTTTAGTGGAATATTATCCTGAGGCCTTAAAGTTTTTTGATAATCCAGCAAGTAAGGTGGCTTTAGAATTTTGGGCGGCGTATCCGACGCTTGATCATGCCAGAAGGTTAACAGTTGAAGATATCGAAAGGTTTTTGGCTGCTCATAAGTGGTATCGAGGTCGAGATAAGGTTGCTGAACGGATCATCAAAATTGTTAGTGGTGAAACGATTAAGGTGCTTAAGGATGTGGTGCGGGTGAAGTCGAGGATGTTGTCAGGTATCGTTGAGCAGCTTAAGTTACTAAAAAAGACGATTGCTGATTATAACCAGGAGATTAAGCGTTTAGTAGAAAGTAAGGAGGATGCTGATCAGTATACCAGTTTGCCTGGTGCTGGTTCGACACTCGGTCCGGCAATTTACACACTTTTCAGTGGTGGCATTAAATTTGATCGTCTGGTTAAAATTCGGGCTTATGTTGGCACAGCACCAGTGACTTCGCAAAGTGGAGAATTCAGAGGTGTGGGTTTTCGTTTTGCCTGTAATCATTTTTAGCGGAACGTTTTTCAGCGGTTGGCATTCTGTAGTTTGAAAGAATCACAATGGGCTATGGAGTATTATCGTGGTAAACGGCGTGAAGGGAAAAAGCATCAACATGCTTTAAGATGTTTGGCTGATCTTTGGGTAAAGGTTGCCTATGCGATGTGGCGAAAAAAAGAGCGCTATGATGAACAAAAGCATTTAGCATCAATGGCTCAATTCTGGTTAAGCAATAATTCTCGAATGAAGGCTTGACATAGTAAGTCTACAGCTAAATGTCATTTATGGTTGTATTGTATACGATATCTCTCGAGTAAAGACTTTTTTATCGCACGATCTATAATTTCTACATCATCACAGTTAAGTTTACTTTTATTTGTAATTTTATCGGCTAACTGCAATTTCTTGACATAATTCCAGATTGCATCTTTAGCCAATGTCTCCCAATTAATTTCTGGATGCTGGGAGATGATTTTTTTATCTCTGTAGGAATTTGAAGCACCATCTTTGGCATCAATCCTCCTTCTGTCATATTTTATCTTTTTTTCATCTATTGTCAATGATTTGATCAGGTATGAATTATGATTTAATCCAGGTCAAACTTGACTTTGCCGGGGATTGAAGCTATAATATAAAATGAAGGTTGTTGCGATAAATCGTAAAGCGAGGCATGATTACAATGTACTGGATACTTATGAAGCAGGCATTGTGCTTTGCGGCGGTGAGGTAAAATCGCTGCGCCAGGGTAATGTATCAATGAGCGATTCCTATGGGGGCGTAGTTGACGGCGAAGTTTTTTTGTTCAATTTACACATTTCAGCATATAAACACGCTACGGTAGGTAAACCTGATCCTAAACGAAAGCGTAAGCTTCTTCTTAACCAAAAAGAAATTAAAAAGATATACGGCTTGGTCCAGCAGCGCGGGAATACCTTAATACCATTAAAGATTTACTTTAATGACCGTGGTTATGCTAAGGTTACGATCGGTGCGTGCCAACGCAAGCGTATGTACGACAAAAAGGAAAAAATACAAAAACGAGAAATTGAGCGTAAAATAGATAAAATAAAGAGGGCAGCGCGATGACCATTATTCTATTATCATTATCAATTCTCGCACTCCTGCCTCATCAATATGAAGTTGCATACGAAGATACGAGCATAGAGATTGATACCGAGCGTGTAGAATTCCAGGATTACTTGCCTCTGAAACCTATTGCTAGTTTGCTCGGTTTGCATTATGTGCAGAATAACACCACCCAAAGATTATTGCTCAGTGCTGGCGAGTGTAGGCTTGTTATCATTGGCGATATAGCCACAATAATCTGCAATGGCGTAGCCAAAAATCTGGCTTTTTCACCTGTTTATATAAATGGCGACATTTATTTCCCGACGAACGAAATAATCCCTACCTTAGGAGGGGTTTTTGACAAACTTATATTTATCAAAGAGATTAAAGAAGCGCCCTTCATCAATAGCATAACCCTCACAACAAGAGGTGATTCGACAATACTGAAATTCGGTTGGCAAAAGGCAATAGACTTTGATGTTCAATATCTGGTCAAGAAAGTGCTGGTGGAGATCGATGGACAGTACAAGAAACCCGAGAGGCTCAAGCCGGTTGGTTCAGTTACATCAGTGAAGGTGTCACGTTTCAACACCTACACAAGTTTAGAATTTGAAGTTAAAGATATTAACGCGTATCTGGAAAGAGAAAAAGAGGTTGTTCTATACCACAAGATTAGCAAACAAGTGCAATTAATTGTCATTGACCCGGGTCATGGTGGGGTTGATCCTGGCGCGGTTGGTAAAAAGGGGTTGTATGAAAAGGATGCGAACCTTGGTATTGCAAAATTCCTGCGCACTTACATCACGGATTCGCTCAATGTCAAGGTTATCATGACCAGAGAGAAAGATAAATATCTTTCATTGAAAGCGCGGACCAATATCGCCAACCGCAATAGTGCTGATTTATTCATTAGTATCCATTGTAATGCCTCAGCAAAAGCCGCTAAAATGACCGGGTTTGAAACCTATTTTCTTTCTGAAGCACGAACCACTGAGGCGCGTGCAGTTGCCATGAGGGAAAATGCATCGCTCAAATTCGATGGCGTGGAGCCTACGGATATCGTAACTAACATTCTGGTAGATCTTGCGCAGACTGCGTATCTTGCAGAATCAAATAAGTTTGCTGAACACATCCAGGACCATGCGAAAAAACAGTTGTCCGTCCCTTCACGTGGGGTCAAACAAGCCGGCTTTTATGTTTTGCGCGGAGCATATATGCCAGCAGTTCTGGTTGAGTGCGCTTTTGTCTCGAATTTAGGGGAAGAGAAATTGTTAAAGCAGAAATCATTCAGAAAAAAGCTTGCCTATTGCATTTACTGTGGTATTAAAGATTATATTGAGAACTATGAAAGGAGACTGAACAATTGAACAATAACCCGATCGGTATATTCGATTCCGGTATCGGTGGACTGACTGTAGTCAAGGAAATACGCAGGATTTCACCAAACGAAAATATCGTTTATCTTGGAGACACGGCACGGTTACCTTATGGAACAAAGTCAGTTGATGCGATTATTCAGTTCTCTTTGGAGAACGCTGAGTTTCTCATTTCAAGGGGTGCAAAACTCATCGTCATTGCGTGTTATTCGTCTACTTCGGTTGCCCTTGAGATTGTGCAGAAGAGTCTCGCCGTACCGGTGATTGGTGTAATTCAGCCGGGTGTTGAAAAGGCAGTTGAGTTGACCAAGAATAGAAAAATCGGTGTAATTGGTACAAGTCTGACAATATACAGTGGTGCCTATGAAAAAGCTTTTCGCAAAATCGGTGAACGTTGTGAGGTTTTAGGCAAGGCATGTCCTTTGTTTGTATCGCTCGTTGAGGAGGGTTGGCTTGACCACGCGGCGACTGAACTCATTGCCCAGACATATCTTGGACCATTCAAAGAAGATAATATCGATACCATTCTTTTGGGTTGTACGCACTTCCCTCTATTAATGCAGGTTTTTCAAAAAATCATGGGCAAGATCAATTATGTAGATGCCTCCAGGGAAGTAGGTACCATGGTAGCTGAGGAATTGAGGAAATTGGATCTCGCGCGCGGTGAGCAAGGCGGCGACCTGGCGATTTACCTAACTGACCTATCAATGAATTTTAAAGAGATCGGTGAGCGCTTCCTGGGTGAACCGATGAGAAATTTCTCGAGGATAACTTTGAAGGAGAAAATAAATTAAAAAGGCTCGAGAAGGCGCAAAGAAGGGACAGAAGGCTTAAGATGGCAATTACTAAGGAGAACATATAATAGTTTCAGTGGATTTCGTTAGCATGTTACACTATTGTCACTCTGAATTTATTTCAGAGTCTCACTTTATCGAGATTCCGAAACAAGTTCGGAATGACAGGTTCCACAACATAATTGAA
>JAUWCU010000053.1 GCA_030609135.1 Candidatus Stahliibacteriota bacterium
CTCAATTATATCGCCGGGTACTGCAATTATCAGCTTGGGGATAATGCAACTGGTAAAAATAAATAAAAGCACTAATTTTTTCATAATCTACCTCCATGTAAGAATCATTATATCCAAAAAAACGACTGTGTCAGCAGCTAAAAACGAAGTACATGGGGTCAAATCTCTACATGCTACATGCATTCATCACCTTTGCCTCAATTTCCTCTCTATGTCAATATCTATGTAGAATGTAGACAGGGTGACCGAGAATTAGGAGTAGGGCGTTTACGCCCGTGAAAATATGTCGAAATTTAATCACATTCGACGAGCCTAAAGGCTCTACTCCAAGAAATTTCGACATTCTCGGTCAGCCTGTAGAGATTTGACCCCATCTAAGTAATGGTCATACCCGCTTTATTTCTTGTGTTTGTCGATTATCAATTCACCGTTAGCGCCGACATTTTCCGGCTTATTCTCCCGGATGATCACAGTGATATGCGGAATCCCATATATCTTAACGGCAATGTCGGTTAATTCTTTAACCAATTGTCTTTTGCGCTCAATTTCTTTAATGGGTGGTCCTTCAACCATAATTAACGGCATGATTATTTACCTCCTATTTGTTCAAGCAACACTTGTATTGCTTGAGTGAGTTGTGTGTCGTTGCTCGAGCCATCTTCTTCGGGTCTGTTTTCAACATAAACATCAGGCTCGACCGGCATATTTTCAAGGTTCTCGCCAGTGAGCAAAAACCAACCAGTCCCAGGGACGCGAAATACTGAACCATGGAGCAGCCTGATATCATTTGTGCCAATGACTGCACCAAAGGTTGGAACACCAACCAGGGTACCCAATTTCAATTCTTTAAATGCCGCCGGAAAAATCTCGGCATCACTATAACAGAATTCATTTATTAATACGACGGTCGGCTTATCCCAACGAAACAGCGACGCATAATTCTTATCACCACCGCGTTCTTTAGAGTACATATACGTGGTGCGGCGTAAAATCTCAATTATCTGTTCGTGGATATTGCCACCGCCATTATATCTGATATCGATAACAAGACCTTGTTTATCCATTTCTTTGTACAAATCCTTTTCGAATTTCTTCAGGTTTTCGCCGCTCATCGAAGCAATGTAAAGATAACCAAGTCTATTATTGCTCTGCTCATGGACATAGTTCTTGTTCAACTTTACCCAGTTGTCTCTGACCAGACGGATTATTGGCCACGGTGTCTTGGGGGTCACCTTGATATTCTTTTCTTTACCATGATGGATAATTGTCAGCATTATTTCTTTATTATTTTTATTCCGAAGCAATGCATAAAAATCTTCACCCTTTTCTATTTTCTTTCCGTTAATATAAGTAATAATATCACCTGGTCCGATATCAACATCAGCTGCATCTGCCGGCGCATCAGGGATAATATCTTTTACCTTAATACCTTTTCCTTTATATCCACTGTCATAGACAATACCGAGTGCTCCAGTAGTTTCACCACCACCATCGCCTTCCCATATACCCAGATGAGACGCGTTTAATTCACCGATCATCATCGAAATAACATCATGAAAGTCACGTGTCGTACGCATGTGCAGGGCTAAGTCCTTGTACTTATAATACATTGCGTCCCAGTCAATGCCGTGAAAATCACTATCATAAAAACCATCTTTTAATGCCCACCAGGCTTCTTTAAAGACCTGCTCTCGCTCTTCTTGTATATTTATACCGATCTGTACATTAAAGCTGAGCGGTTTAGATTGGGCTGATGCAATACTTGCGCTAAAAATACCACCGGTTCCAGAGAGATAGTAAATATCCTTTTTGTCCTTTGAAACAGTAAACTGCCTGGGTCTTACATTGCTCTTGGTTATTTGTTTGAGCTCTTTACCAAACCAGTCAACGGTCCAGATATCATTACTATTCTGGTTGTTTGAGTAAATGGCGAATTGCTTTCCATCAGGCGACTGTGCAACGATATTATACCAACCAAGAACCCTGGTTACATCATGAATACGATCCTCAATATCTTCGAAATCAATCTTTACAACTACATCCTTGTCTGTTGAATCAGATACTGCTTCTTCTAACTCATCCTCTGTCTTATCCTCATCTTCCTTGTGAAGAAAAACGTATTTCATCCAGAGGTTACCTATGGCATCGCGTGATGCAAAAGCGATCCGTCTCCCATCAGAACTCCACATGGGTTTGTAATCATCATTAGGATGGTTAGAGATATTTACGGGTTCATTGCTGCCATCAGCCAATACAACAAAGATGTCTTCGCGCCAACCCAGGACAGTCCGGCTAAATGTGAGCCATTTGCTGTCTGGTGACCAATCAATCCACAGCACATCATTTTTCGAGCAAACCTTGATACTTGCCTTGCCATATTTGTTCATCACAAAAAGTTCTCTTCTATTCTTGAAATAGGCGATTTTTTCTCCATCCGGTGAAAATACTGGTTTTATCTCAGTTTGTTTTGTCTCCATAAATTTGGTCGTCGTAAAGAAGAAATCATCATAGAATTTCTTTTCATTCTTTGGTTCGATCGTATAAATATCCATATCTCCATCAGCCATAGATGAATAAACCAACTTTTCCTCGGTCGGATGCCATGATATATATTTTTCAATAAAAGGTGTTTCAGTCACCCGCACGACCTTTTTACCTTTTCCATCTTCCAATTGCATAACAAAGATATCACCGTGCACAATAAACGCCAATTCATCCTCATCTGGTGATAAGGAAAATTCTGAAGCATCATGGGTAAAGTTCTTAAATACAAAAGGGCTCTCTTTGTAATCTTCGCTCACGAAGATAACCAATTTTCTCCGCTCTGTTTTGACTACATCATACGTGTACAAATATCCTGAGCACTCATATGCAATCAAGGTGCCGTCAAATGACATCGTAGGAAAATGAATATCTTCTTTTTCAAATGTCATTTGCTCAAACGCTTCAGTCTCCAGGTCCATTCTCCATATATTACTAACACTCATCTCTCCGCGGTCGCTGAGAAAATACAGTTTTTGATCAACTGCTGAATACATGGGATAAGCATCTTTGCCTGGATAATCAGTTAGTCTTAAAGAGTTTTTATCAGGGAGGACCTTAACCCAGATGTCAGGGTTAGCGCCACCCTTATAATGTCGCCGCCACCAAGCTGATCCACCCCTTGTATAAAAGAACCTGTCACCTTGGGGTGCAAAAAATACATGGTAAGCACTAAAAGAAGTAATCATCTCAGGCAAACCACCATATATTGAGACCTTATACAAGACAGGCCGCAAAGTATGTCTCTGGCTCGTAAAAACAACATTCTTGCTGTCTGGTGTCCAGCCATAAAGCACGTCGTATGTGGAATAATAGGTTATCCGCTTGGCTGGACTACTGCCGTCAGCCGCAATAACGCATATATCGTCGCTACCCCATTGGTCTGTTTGAAAAGCAAGCCACTTGCGATCAGGAGACCAGGAAGATCGACCTTCATACCCTAAACTAACAGTTAGTCTTTCAGCTTTGCCGCCTGAGACCGGGACAACCCAGATGTCGCCATAATAGGAAAAGGAAATTTTCTTTGCGTCTGGTGAAGGTGCAGGATACTGTGCACCCCAAATTTCTTCAGCCGATATACGAGAAAACAATAAAAGTACTATCCAGATTAGTAGTTTAATAATATTTTCTTTCATGGAAACACTATACAAAAAATTTACATTTGTGTCAAGCTTGTGAACAGAAACTTGGACACATTGTTTAATAGACATTTTAGGAAACCCTCACCCATCCCTCTCCCTTAAAAAGGGAGAGGGTATATTAATTTGGTTAGTTTCCTCTCCGCTCTGAGGAAAGGACAAGAGCCTGCCCTGAACCTTGTGCTGAATATCATTTCAGTATTGTTTCAGGGGTGAGGAGTTCATTTGATAAATTCAAAATCAAGGGATAAAGATGTGTCCAAGTTTCTGTGTGAAACAGTAATGGATTTATTCGTTGATTTGCTTAACTCTTTCCAGATAATCGAACGACTTTTGATTATCACCAAGCTCCCGGTAGATAAATGCAAGGTTCTGCATGGCACTGACATAGGCTGGGTCAATATGAAGAACTTTGTTCTCAAGAGCATGAATTGCTTGCTCGTATTTCTTGAGCCTCATATAACAAACACCGAGATAAAACCACGCATATAGATCATCATCTTTTATCTGCGTAGCTCTTTTGAAGTATTCGGCAGCCGCTTTATAATTCTTTTTTCTAACGAGGATTTCACCAGTAAAATACAAGGCGTCTAAATCATCTGGTTTCAAGTCAAGTGCTTTTATCAGATAAAACAATGCCATACTGTCGTTTTTCAAATAATAATAAGACATACCAGTGAAATAATTGCTGCGTGCTAAATCATCAGTCGCCTTGTGAAATTTCTCGACATTTATCTGCTGCGCATCCAGCCCACCTTCCAAACCCAGAGTGTCTTTTATAAGCCGATCAAGTTCACTCCACTTTTGACGAGTCCATAATCTGTTTACGCGATGCTGGAGTGCCTTGCTGGATTCTGCTACGTTACTGAAAAGAACTAATGAACTACGCTTAAAAGATGTATTGTAGAATTTCGCAGCATCTTTGAAATAATTAATACTGGGTTCAAATTCCCTTGCTTCAAATAATGCCTTACCAATTAGATAATTCACATCCGGGTTTTCCGGATCTAAGTCAAGCGCTTTTTGATATGCTTTGTTAGCTTCTGTCATTTTCCCCTGCTTCTGTGAAATAACGCCCCCCAGGATCAAAGGAGCAGTATCCTTGGGGTCAAGCATCTCAGCATAATCAATGTATATCAGCGCTTCATCGAACTTTTTGTCATCAAATAGTTGCCGTGCTGAAAAATAAAACGCCTGATAATAATATGTCTCGCCACCCCTTTTACCCATCCACTCATGCGTTTGTAATGAATCAATGCCAAATGCTTTAACCAGCGCTTTTGCCGCAGCTTGCCAATCGCCAAGTCCAATTTCACATCCACCAAGAATGGTATAGAGCTCGAAATCGATTTCGCCTTTTTCAATACCTTTTAAACATGCTGCTTTTGCACGTTCATAATTCTGTTCATTATAATAGCAAATCCGGGCCGTATTGAGTTCAATTGACGCATACATAAAAGACAAAGAAACCAAAATCAATATAGTCAAGATGTGTGACTTGTTCATTTTTCCTCCTTTTTTCTACCGCAATATTGTAATTATGATTTGCCTAAGGTCAATACCTGCGTTTGCCAAAAACCTCTGAAGATTAAATCGCCGTGGGTCTATACAACAGGATCCTCATCCAAGACCCACGGCTTTAAGTGTGGCTTGCACCGTATAATAATATTAAAGAATTGTGAAAAATCTGTGAAATCTAGTGCTCTGTGACATTAATTTCCGCCGGGTGTCATTCCCGCCCCGTATCAAGTACGGGGTAAACTCCAGCGGGAATCCAGAAGCTTTCTTCCTGTGGATTGCCCGATCAAGTCGGGCAATGACAACATGGTGTTTTCAAAAATTTATGTCACAGAGCACTTGGTGGTTTCACCTGATTTCTTTATAGCATTCACTACGATTCTCAATACAAAATAAGAACCTATGCCTGCTATACAATAGGCTGCCGCACTTGCCACAAACACGCCGGTCATACCCAATAGATACGAACCAAGCAAAGCCAGCGCAATAAACAATATCATCTGCATAATACTCAATAAACCTGCATGGAGCGGTTTGTTCAGTACGTTCAAGGCTGAGAATGAAAGGATTGTGATACCGAAAAAACCATAGCCGAGCGGGACGATTCTAAGAAAAAGCGTAGTCGTTGAAACAACCATAGCATTATCATTGAATATTGATGCAATAGGACGGGCTACTAAGGCAAGAACCGCATACACACCGAGTCCCCAAATCAACGAGAAGTTCCTGGATTTTGCTATACCTTGATCTATCCGCTCATACTTACGAGCACCCCAGTTCTGCCCGACAAAAGGGCCAATCACTGATGCCAATGCCCTTATTACAGTTATCGAGAAAAACTCAATCCGGATAGCAACACCATAACCGGCAACTGCTTCACTGCTATAGGAAGAAATAATTCTCGTAATCACACCGATACCCAGAGGTACTATTATTCTTGTCAGGGCAGTCGGTACGCCGATATAAAGGATGCGTTTCCAGGAATCATAGACCACTTTTAATTTAGGAAATGCGAGAGTCAGCATCTTATCACGAAAATAAAGAACATAAAGCGCCACGACAAAAGTGACGGCACGCGCAATAACTGTTGTTATCGCAGCACCAGCAAGACCTAATTTTGGGAATGGTCCAATGCCAAAAATCAATAATGGGTCCATTATGAAATTAAGGGTTACCGCTATAAGCATAATTGCACTTGGGGTTTTTGTATCACCGGTTGCTCTGATTGCGTTATTACCGACCATCGGTACGACAACAAAAATACCGCCGATATACCATATGCTCATGTATTGTTTTATAAGAACGAGTATTTCAGGTGAAGCACCAAGGAGACGAAAAGTTGGATCGATTGTAAGCAAACCAATGACCACAAAAAACGCTACGAAAAGAACTGCCAATACAAGGCTGTCAGTAGTTAAACGCTGAACCTTATGCTGGTCACCCTCACCAATAGCCCGTGAGATAACAGCTGATGCACCCATGCCAAGCCCCATTGCCAGACTGTTTATCAAAAGCACAATTGGAAATGTAAAACTCAACGCGGTAAGTTCTTTAGTGCCCAGTCTACCCACAAAGTAAGTATCAACAAGGTTGAACGCGACCATACCCACAATACCAAATGTCATGGGTATGGTCAGTTTGATGAGTATTTTGCTAACCGAGCCCTCAATTAAACGGGCTTTGTTTTTGGTTTTGCTTGTTTTGTTCTTTAGGGTAATATTGTCTATAGCTGTATTCCTTTTAAGATGGTATTATAAATATCTGAAGTTCGATGTCAAGATGACAGCTAATAAGTAATTGTTCAAAACTCAGTGGACTAATGTAGTCGCACGATTCATCCCGCTTCGTATTATAATTCTATAAATAGAATTGCGGGATTCATCGTGCAAAATATAGAAGTTCATTAGCTTGCTAATGTGTTGTCGTATGCGCCCCTTCAATAAATTCAGGACAGGCATAAATGGCGCAACTACAAGTTTCCACCGAAAATTAAACAAGGGCAAGGCTTGAAATCAAGCCTTACCCTTGTTTGCAGGCGTCCTTCTTAGCTTCAACAAAGGAGGTGGGCGATCATTGAAGGATCCTATTAAGGGACTCCTTAGAATCAGAAAATTCAAACTTGCTGTATAATCTGTAGCAATTTTCCCGATCCAATATATTATGATTGAGTATACACACAACCTGAAGTCGATCTTCCTCAAACGCAAAAAGATCTAATAGTTCTTCAACCTGTTCAACCAGGAAGAAATTCTCATCAGCTGCGGTCCTCAGGATGTTCAACTTATCATCGGCAAAAGCCTCATCCTTTACTCTATTGTAGAGTACGTTGAAATCACCATTTGACATAGGGTAAATCAGCGGCGGTTCAGGTTCGGGTAAATATGGGGCAATGACCACATGTTGATTTCTCGGGAATAGCTCTAACAGAAACCGAATTTCATCCAGTAGTATTGCTACAGTGACATGTTCAGAATCTGTTAATTTAGTAAAAACCAGTTCTTCAATAAAACTCAGCCGTTCATCAATGTTTTCTATGAGAACTGCTGAGTTAAGCTGTGCCTTTTCCTGCCAATAAAGACCCTCATTATCCAACGACACTATTAATGAACCATCTGGCGTATGCAGTTCAAGGTGTTGAGCCACAGACAGGCTCACTACAGAAATCAGTATGACGAATATCTTGTGCATTAATCCTCCTTTCTAATACCTGAGTATTATGCAAAGTGCATGCCAGAAGTTTACTCGAAATTTCATGAGTTTTATAATGGAACCGCACAAATCATGAAAATAATGCACAAATTTTGTGCGTAGTAGGCAAAACCGAACATATTGAAAGCAGGTACGTAATTGTTTAGTGTTAACCCATTTTTGAATAGGTATATGTTTTTTAGAAATAAACCAAGTATTTTGCCTTGATTGCTCCGATCTGGTACCTTGGTATTATATCACCAACCTCATCTTGTTTACGAAAGTCATTTAATGCAATGTATAACCACGATTTTGGCGAAAAATTCCAAGAGAAGAGCATGCCAGTTCTTGCTGAATAGAGTTCTGTTTCACCAATATCTGCATGAGGTGTCTGCAGCACAAATTCGCTGAAAGCACTCACTTTCATATCAGCATTGAACTTGAATGAAACATTAGGTCTGAAGCGCGGGGTCATACCAATCATGGTATTGAGTGTATCCCATTCGATCCATAAGTTAGAAGACAAGCCAATACTCATTTGCGACATTATAGAGTACTCATACGATAACCAATTTGACTCCTGGTAAGCCAGAAAACCACGCGAGTAATTGTATGTGTACGTATAGTTGCATCCAAAATTAATATGCTGGCCAAAAAGCCTTCCCCAGGTACATAGATTGATGCTTTTATAGAAATAATTTGTGTCGGCTTCATAATACGGGCCAGCATACAATGAAAGGTCACACCCCCAACCATTGCGTGTATTGGGGTTGATTTCTATTAAACCAATCGCTGAAACGCGCTCTTCGCCAGGCTCTTGGGTCACAATAACCCCGGGTGCAGCAAATATGTTACTGATAAACCCTTCTGCATATTGTTTAAAAGGACCACTAATAAGGAGCAGCTTCTTCTGACCTACCCAGGGCACAAAACCGATATCACTGACATCAAATGAGTCATGCACAACTTCTCCAGAAGCGATCGTCAAGAAACTGCCGATAAACCCGAAAAACCCTGATTCAAATGCCCAACCCATTTTCCCATTCTTATCACTGAATGCACCCTGGGCAATGAATTGGTTGAAGCCTTTACGATGTACACCATCAAGACCAATCGCATAATTATAGTCATCTTTCTTATTCATCGTACCGCTGAACAATACACCGATATCTGAATTACCCATTACGCCGCGTTTCACTCTCAAGACTCCATAGCCTGTATACGGCTCAAGTATACTGTCGTCCTTTTCATACTCGTTCGTATATGCACCAAGCAGACCGACATTCCAGTCTTCTGATTTATTAGTGAGCTTCAACCCTGCGATTATAGGCACGGCATCACCATTCATTGACTTTCCAATCCGGCGGGAATAGAATATATCGAGCGGGCTGAAAAAACCTTTGCCACTGCCAAAATCAGACATGCGGAATACATCTTTGCCCTCAAGAAAAAAGGGTCTCCGCTCATCAAGATACGTTGGGTAGCGTCCCAGATTCAAGGAAAATGGATCCGACTCGATCTGGGCAAAATCTGGATATGCCGTGGCATTAAGGGTCATCTGTGAAGTAATATCCCATTTCACATTCATGCTTATACTGGGCTTATAATCAGTACTTTCTTGTTCAGCATACCACTTTTTGTCATACCTAAAATAACCTTCTGGATAAATCTCAAAATAATAGCCAGTTGCCTGAGGATTTATCCCGGTCAAAAAACCCCATTTAGAGACCATATCTCCTTCTACCTGTAATACCCTGGTCCAGTAGTCATCTTCATTATTTGCCGCGCAATGACGCTCAAACTGTATGCCCCAAGCATCAAGACCTTTTTTATAACGGATTGACTTGAAAGGTATTTTCACTTCTACGACAAAGTAATCATCATAAACTTTAACTCCTCTTGACCATACGCCTTCCCATGAATCGTCATAAGAGCGACCATCGTCCAGGACCCAACCATCGTATTTAATACCACTGGCAAATACCCGAAAATAATAGGCAGTTGTTTTACTGGCGAATGGATCAATTCCGATCGTCACATAGTCTTCGTCCCGGGTAAAATTTTTTACTGGCTTGTTATGTTCAGCAAGGCATTTAAAGGCAAAATACAGGTTTTCCTTATCCTGTAATACATAGACAATAGTTTTCTCAGTCGGTTCCCTGTTTTCATATGGCCAATTTTGCACAAAATCATATGCTGAGTCAGCCTGCTGCCAAACCTCTTCTATTATGCCGTCGATCCTGGGTGCGGTTTCAATATATCTAATCTCAATTGTTTTATCACTATTTTGGATTAGTATTAATAACAAAAACATATACATAAGACCTCCTCCTTGTGTTTATGTGTAAATGTTTTATCCGCATATACTATATAGTACGTAGAGAAGTTGTAAAAAGTTTCAGCTTATGTTCTACAAACTCGGGTTTGTTATGACCACGGGTATTATGATATCCATGGTTTGGGTCTTGTCAAGGACAAGACCGTGCTCCAATCCAGCTGATTGACATTGGTTACTTGCTCAGTATAATATAAATCTAGAAAGGAGATATCATGCTTTTGATACTATTATTATGCACTCAGTGGGGGGTGGATAATTTAGAAGCAAAGTACTTTCATCCAAGACCAGATTGTCGTTTTCAACATGCTGAATCAACCCATTCATTTACAGAACCCGGGTATTACTCAACTCGAGTCAACCAGTTGCCTGCTGGCGTGTACTTCTGCAAAATGGAAACACCGGTAAATATAAGAGTAAAAAAACTCGTTGTTATCAAGTAGAGTAAGGATAGAACTGGTCAAATGAGCCTTGCCAATTTCTTAACAACATTAAGGATAGTACTCACCCCCTGCTGTATCCTTTTTATCATGTGGGAGATACCACATAATCGATTGATTGCTCTGGTAATATTTGTAATCGCCTTTCTGACCGATATTTTGGATGGTTATGCAGCCCGCGCGGCAAAAAAAGTAACTGATTTCGGCAAGCTTTTTGATCCACTCGCCGATAAGATTCTAGTAATCTCAATCCTCATCGCCCTGGCGTTCAAGATACAGGAACCGTGGTACTGGACTGCAGTTGCGATCATATGGTTGCGCGAAATCTTCATCGCGCTCCTGAGACGCCGGCGTGCGCCTCAGGGCGTGGCTACTGAAGCAAATCTATATGGTAAGACAAAAACACTGCTCCAGGGATTAACTGTGTGTACGCTAATCCTCAATATCGTGATAGCCCCTTATCTTCTCTGGGCAGCGGTTGCTTTCTCTGTCTACTCTGGCATACAATATGTCAATTCCTGGCAGCCCAGGAATCAAAAAAGGAGCTAAAAATGGGAAAAACGACCGTTCAGGAACTTGCTGAATTCGGTCAGAGTATTTGGTTGGATTATATTAGCCGCTCTTTGATTGATACGGGCAAGCTCAAGCAGATGATCCTTACCGGAGTGCGCGGGATGACTTCAAACCCATCTATATTTGACAAGGCTATCAGTTCAAGCAATGACTATGATGTACGTATAAATAAATTAAAACAAATGAAAAAATCCACCTTTGAGATTTACGATGAGCTTACGGTCAAAGACATCCAGGATGCGGCTGATCTCTTCAAACCCGTATATGAAGAAACTGAGGGGTTGGACGGTTATGTGAGTCTTGAAATCAACCCCAGGCTCGCGTATCAAATAGCTGAAACCGTGAAAGAAGGTAAACGTTTATATCATAGGGTAAACCGCCCCAATGTTTTGTTCAAAGTACCATGCACTGAACCAGGGTTTAGGGCAGTCGAAGAACTTTTGGCGCAGGGCATAAATGTTAATATAACGCTGATATTTTCTTTACCGCAGTATATCAATACTGCCCACGCATACATAAAAGGCGTGAGCAGGTTTGTTCAAAACAACGGTGATATCAGCCAGCTCGCTTCGGTAGCCAGTGTTTTCGTAAGCCGTGTCGATACCCTGGTTGATAAACTCCTTGATGAAAAGATAACTGAACAAAACGATGAGACAAAAAACAATTTAGAATCGCTCAAAGGCAAAGCCGCAGTGGCAAACTCCGCAATCATCTTCAGCAAATACAAAGAGATATTCTCAAGTAAGGAGTTCAAAGAAATACAGAAAAAGGGTGCACGCATCCAGCGTCTTCTGTGGGGTTCAACGAGTACTAAGAACCCTGTTTATAGTGATACAAAATATGTCACTGAACTCATTGGAGAAAATACCATTAATACTATCCCGGGAAAAACGCTCAATGCATTTCTCAATCATGGGGTTGTCAAACAGGCACTGACTGACAATATTGCTGAGCACAAAGAAATTATTAGCGAACTATCAAAAAATAGTATTAATGTTGACGCGATATGCGAGAAATTACTCAGTGATGGCGTGGCGGCATTTGAAAAATCCTTTGATTCACTCCTAACTTCGATCACTGAAAAAGCAAAACAGTTATCAGAGTAAACCCCGTAAGATGTTTTGCCATCTAACGGGGTAAACGGAATTGGAAAATCGAACATTAATAATTTGAAACGGTACTAGTACAGTGTAACATTAATTCCCGATAGCTGTCATTCCCGCCCCGCATCAAGTGCGGGATAAACTCTAGCGGGAATCCAGAAAGTAGCTTACTATGGATTACCCGATTCCCCTGATCAAGTCAGAGGACAGGCTTATCGGGCAATGACAATATAGTAGATTATCAATAACTTACATTACAATGCACTAGGTCAATCAAAAATCCTGATCTCTATTGTTCCATTATCTTTCTGTGAAGACGGTCCATCATTAATTGTAATTGGGGTCAAATCTTCACAATTCACAATTGACAGAATAGGTTATGTGTGTATAATACGTAATGGCACGACAACTTCGTATTCAATACCCTGGCGCATTTTATCATGTTACCTGTCGGGGCAATGAGCGTAGGAAAATATTCTTTGATGACAATGATAGATATAGGTTTGTGAAGTTACTAGAGGAATCACTGGAGATTTATCAGGTAATCCTCTATGCGTATGTATTAATGGACAATCATTTTCATTTGGTGCTGCAGACGGTGCGTGCTAATTTAAGTGAGTTCATGCGGCGCTTCAATATTTGTTATACTGGTTGGTTTAATTATCGGCATAATACTTGTGGGCATTTATACCAGGGTCGGTACAAAGCCTTGTTAGTAGATGCGGATAATTATCTGCTTGAGTTATCACGCTATGTGCATCTCAATCCGGTACGGGTAGGGAAATTGCGAACGCGTGATTACCATAAGCGATGGCAGTATGTAAAGGGGTATCAGTGGAGTAGTCTAGCTGGATATATAAATGCGAAGCGTGCAGTTGAGTTTGTCGAGTATGATGTGATGTTGGCTATGGTTGGTGGTCGGCGTGCTTATCAGCGGTTTTTATATGATGGTGTGAAAGAGGGTTTAGAGGATATCTTTGAGGAAGTACAGTATCAAACAATATTGGGTGATAATGATTTTGTTGCTTTGGTGAAGGGTGAATATCTTGAGAAGGGGTCGTTACGCGAGCAGCCGACGTATCGTGGTATGGTAGCAAAGGTGATTGAGCCTGAGACGGTAATCGCCTGTTGTGCTGAAGTTTTAGGTATCGAGGTAGACCAGCTAAAGGCGCGTTCTGGTGATGGAGTTATACGTGGTATTGTTGCCGACATGCTCTATCAGTATAGTGGTATTACCCAGCGTGCGATTGGAGAATTGCTGGGTGGGATAGAGTATACTGCAGTCAACATGTTGCGGTGTCGTTTGCAGAAAAAGATAAGTGATCCAGAAGTAAATGCTCGATATGTGCTTGTGGAACGGCGATTACAGCAGCTTTGTGAATTGTGAAGATTTGACCCCACTTCGCGTGTTTGAAAAAGGGGAGTGATTGTTGAGGTCACTCCCCTTGTGCTATAATTTGTGGTTTTTTATCTAACCTTGACTACTTTCCTTGTTAGACGTGTGTAAAACAGGATGAAAAAGGCAAGATATACAAGACATCATTATTCGATAATCTCTAATACTGCGCGTTTTCCTTGTTTCATTGCCGCAGCGGTAATGATTGTTCTGACAGCTTTTGCTGTTCTACCTTCTTTGCCAATTACTTTACCCATATCACCTTCACCGACTTTAAGTTCATATATAATGCTCTTTTCGCCAGCGATTTCCTTTACCTCAACTTTGTCCGGATTATCTACTAATGCTTTTTCAATGTATTCAATAAGCTCTTTGAGCTCGCTCATGATTTGCCTCCTTCTTTTGCAATCGGTTAAGCCATAGTATTGGTAGGTTAAGCTCTTTAAGAAAGCCAATACTCGATGAGACCCCGGTTTTATTCTAATTCTTTACTGCTGGGATCTTAATGACCCACTTGTTCTATGTAATTACCATCCCTTGCCTTTTTCAACCCAGCAATTATATGTTAAATTAAAGTGTTTGTCAAGAAGTACCTTCGAAGGGGTTAACTCACCATGATGTTTGTATCACAGAAACTTGGACAGATTGTTTAATAGACATTTTAGGAAACCCTCATCCTTACCCTCTCCCTTTCTAAGGGAGAGGGATTTGGGGATTGGCAGGAAATGGTAGTAGTAGAGACACGCTCGCTCGAAGAATAAATAAATTTGTCATTGTCCGGCTCGACCGGACAATCCAGTAAAAAGATTTAGATTCCCCGGTTAAACCGGGGAATGACCCCGTACAACTTCGTTTTACGGGGCAGGCATAAGGGTAGAGGTTGAGCGGAAGATTGCCGCAGGACTTGGTCCTTCGCAATGACAATATCTGACTCTATTTGTTGTATAATTGCGTGAGGTGATTATACCAAGATTTTATACGGTCGAGGTTAGGACCTGGCTCGGCGTTCTTAATATACAGTCGCCAGGATTGCAACGTTTTTAAAGTATCCCCCGTCTCAAGATAGACCAAGCCGAGATTGATATGAACCTGATAATAATCAGGATAACAGTCCAGGGCATTATTGAAGTCTTCAATGGCTCCGTTTGTATCCCTGAGCTGAAACCGGTAAATTGCTCTACGGTTGTATGCGGCAGCGAATTTTTTGGCTACAACTATTGCATCGGTATTGACTAATCTATCAGTCTGATATTTTTCTGAAGGCGGGAAATCAATGGCGAAATCATGTGGCGGGACTGAATCGCGGAGGAACTGATAGAAAACACCGTGACTTTCAAGGTAAAAATCAAACCAATGTTTGGGCCATGCAGCATCATCATATATAAAGAAGTAAACAGGAATCTTGTCGATGTTTGCGTTTATTATTTCGTGTTGGATCCGATGGCAGTATGCTTTGCTAATGTCACCATATTTATCTTTGCTGGTAGTGGCGAGTTCTTCTTGGCAAGTATGCAGTAAAACGTCGACTCGTTCAGGGACAATAATATTGGGGAAATTACGCTGCAGTTGAGGTGTATACCAATCCATTCTTAAATAGAATTGCGAGATAGGTATAATCTGTTTTTGTCCGTTTATTTCTCGATTGAGGAGACCACAGTAGACAAAATAGTCATCACTGATGACAATGGAATGATCTGCCAAATTATCATATATTGAAATACACAGATCATCTAATGATGATTCGCTGGATAAATCACATACCCGGTAATTTATAATAACATTTATCAAAGGGAAGATAATAAGGGCAATCTTAAAGCGTGTTGGAACGAGTTTTGAAAGCCCAATTGCAATGAGCACCAGCCATAGCCCATACAATGGAAGATAATAACCTTGTTTGTCAGGTATATTATACAATACTGTATAGGCGAACATAATAAACAGAATAATGATAAGCATATTCTTTAGCTTCTTATCTTTGATAAGGATAATACCATAAAACCCTACCGGGATTAATATGAGAAATTGCTGCCACCAATAGCCAAGGAATTGCGTCAGCTGCTCCACAAGGTATGTGCCCGAAAAGAAGAGCGTGCGGTAATGGAATGCCTTACCTGAAACATAGTTTATTAACCTTCCTGTGTTTACCGGATTGAAAAGATTGAGTGCGGGATTAGCAGCCGCACGTATGGGGAAATAGAGATAGAGAAATAAAGGGATTATTGTTAATGGCAGGTAGCGAATGGCTTTTGTTTTCCGAAGCAGGACAAAAATGAGTACTGGTATGACATAAAACAGTGCCGTAAGATGGTTGGTTAACGCAAGACCAGAGATAAAGAAAATCATCGGGATAAATCTTTCATTCTCAGAGATATTTAATAGCAAATACAAAATGATCGTCATGAAAAGTAAATTCAGCGTATATATTTCTGCAGCAACTGATTGACACCATATTTCTCGACCAAAGGCAAAGAATAAAGGTAAGATGATCGAAACAAGACGATCTTTTGTCATCTTAAAAATGATAAGATAAAGAAAAAGAACCGTGATGCTTGTGAAAATACCAGGGAGTAGATTCAAAAGGAATGGAGATGCACTGATCAAGTAAAACAATCGACCAATGAGCACAAACAGAGGGTATCCAGATGGATGGGGTATACCCAGAGTTCTTACTGCTAGATAGAATTCAGCGCCGTCACCCCAGGGAAGAGTTCGGGAGGCAGTAAGGATGTAGACAATGATTGGTATGATGCAAAGATAAATCGGAGACTGCTTTTTTAGCCAGTTCACAATGCTACATTCAGGTTGTTGATTTGGTGGAGTAGGGGCTTTAGCCCCGTCAAAAGCAATGAAATTTCATCAGTTTTCACGAGCCCCGTTTAAATACTAATTTCAGCATACCAAAAACATTTTGCTATGCTTTTATTTAACGGGGCGAGCATAAATGCTCTACTCCAGT
>JAUWCU010000135.1 GCA_030609135.1 Candidatus Stahliibacteriota bacterium
TGCCGGGAATTTCGGTCGCCTGACTGGATGGTCAATGTCTGTATAGGGATTAGGCGGCATAGAAAACAGGACAGCAATAAACAGCAGCATATGGTTATTATATTTAGCTGAATTACTATGTCAATGCACAATATCAGAAACTTGGACACATCTTTATCCCTTGATTTTGAATTTATCAAAGGGCGCATCCAGAATACACACTAAGGTACGTTTAGATTGTTTCGTCCGTTTAGACCGTTAACAAAATCTAACAAAAAATAAATGTAGCGGTTTGATTTACCCACGCCCATCCACGATGAGCGGGGTTTATCAAACATAATATCTCTGAGGAAAGTAACCAAATTAATACTCCGAACATATAATAGTTTCAATTATGTTGTGGAACCTGTCATTCCCCGACCCTTATAACTCACTGCCTGCCCCGTATAATGGCAAAGCTATTATATCGGGGTCATTCCCCGACTTGATCGGGGAATCCAGGAAAATGACGACATACATTGAGCAGTATTTGATTAAACTCTTATATGTTCTCCTTATTAATTCCACGCGCTACAGTCGTTTAACCCACGTTATTCATACTACATTTGTTTAATTTTCAGCAAACATAATACCAGTCTTACTTTACGCCTTTTTTAGACCACAGTTAAATTTAACACTCTGTTTTTTCTATTGTCATTGCGAGGGAGTGAAACGACCGAAGCAATCTCATTTGTTATTGGTAAATATGGAGATTGCCACGCCCGCCAAAGGAAATGGCAGGCTCGCAATGACCGCTGAGTATGAATAATCGGGGTTAATTATGGGTAAAAATACTTATTGACGTTACGCAGCTTATTATTATCATTGGAAAAATGGTTTTATCGAATGAGGAGGCTTCATGAAAAAAAGAATTCTTATATGTGATGATGAAGAATCAATTAGGTTTTTATTGACGGAAACATTTAAAGACACCTATGAGCTTGCTGAAGCAACCAATGGCAGAGAGGCTCTTAAAATGATAACCAAAGAAGCCTTCGACCTGTTCATCACTGACATAAAAATGCCTGGAACCCACGGCCTTGAAGCTATTGAGCGTATAAGAGAACGAAACAAAACCATCCCCATAATAATCTGTTCGGCGTACCGGTTGATGGAAGACGATATTGTCGTAAAAACGTCGGATGTTGCGGCTTTTATCACAAAACCCATTGATATAGAAAGGTTGAAAAAGATTGTTAAAGAAGTGATTAAGGAGTAGATGAAAATCCGTATCGGCGACCTATTGTTTCAAAACGGGATTATCAGCAAGCAACAGCTGGATCAGGCTCTTGATATTCAGAAAAAAAAGAAAAGGAAACTTGGCGAAATCCTCATTGACTTGGGCTATCTGAGTTCTGAAAACTTAATGTGGATGCTCAGCGAACAGGCTGATATACCCTTTGTGGAATTGAAACCTGAAATGCTGGATAGCAACCTCATCAATATGTTTCCTGAAGAAACACTACACAAAAACTGCATTATACCGCTCTATGAAACTGAAGATAAAATATATATCGCGCTAGGAGACCCGGCTGATAACACGGTGCTGCAGGATATAAAAAAATTTACCACGAAAGAAATAGTCGTCTCAGGTGCCGAGCCTGGATTAATTCACCGATTATTAGATAAGTTCTTTCTGGTACAACAAACTGAGGACTCCTTAGCAACCGAAGATAACGGTCAGATAACAATTAGGATAAGAGCCGATCAAGCCCAGATTGAGTTTAACGATGAATCAGGCAAAACAAAAACAAATGTCGGCGTCCTTGATCTAACCTTGGAAATTTCAAAAAAGACTAAATCATAATGCCAGAGATGCATAAATTGCTTAAGCACACTGTGGAATCTAAGGCTAGTGACCTCCATATAAGCGCCGGCTCGCTAATAACGATGAGAATTCACGGTTCAATCACTAAGCTCGATGGAAAGCCGGTGAATAATAGCGTAGTTCAGACCCTCATCTACGAAATTCTCACCAAAGAACAGATAACTGCTGTTGAGAAAGAACACGAGATTGACCTTTCTCTTGACTTAGCTGAAATAGGACGGTTCAGGGTCAATGTCTTCAAAAATAGAAACGGTTTGGGCGCTGTGTTCAGAGTCATCCCTTATGAAATCTTGAGTTTTGAGGATTTAGGGTTGCCCGGTGTTATAAAAGACCTCATTGACCTGGATTACGGTATCATCCTTGTTACTGGACCTACGGGAAGCGGTAAGTCAACAACATTGGCGTCAATGATCGATTACATCAATTGCAAAAAGAAAGGTCATATCATAACGATCGAGGATCCTATCGAATTTATCCATGATTCAAAACAATGTCTTGTCAACCAACGTGAAATCGGTACGCACACCAATTCATTTGCCCATGCCCTAAGGAGTGCTTTGAGGGAAGATCCTGATTATATCCTGGTCGGAGAATTGCGCGATCTGGAGACCATAGGTCTTGCTCTCACTGCTGCGGAAACTGGACATCTGGTCTTCGGTACTCTACACACATCCAGTGCCCCAAAGACAGTCACCAGAATAATCGATGTATTTCCTGCAGGAGAACAGGATAGAATAAGAGTGCAGCTCTCAGAATCACTCCAGGGGATCATTGCCCAGCGTTTATACCCGCGAAAAAATAAGCCTGGACGAGTCGCAGCCTATGAGATATTAATAGCAACCCAGGCGGTCCGTAATCTCGTCCGGGAACGAAAGATTTTCCAGATCGAATCAGTCATTCAAACTGGACGTCAGCAGGGCATGCAAAATCTCGAGCAGGCAAAAAGGCACCTGGTTTCAGAAGGCAAGCTGGATGCCAAATACTTAAAAGAACGGATGACTCTGTATTAATCTGGTACTAGTGCCGTTTCAAATAGTTCATATGTAAATGGGCTCAAATCGGTGCCTTGACAATTAACTGGCTCTTGTTATAATTTACTATAAATATACAAAAAAGTTTGGACACCTCAGAGAGGTTTGGTCCTCATGGGATAGTTTGTACTTGTTTTGTATTGAGGATTAATTTGGGGATTACAGATAGAGAATGAACAAGAGATGTTTGATGAACTGGCGAAGTGAAAATCAAAGGGAGTTGCATTTTGCGTTTGTGCTAGCGCAGTGCAAAAAGTATAAAAAGTAAGGAGGAACATGAAAATAATAATGAAATTCGTAAATAAACGAAGAATCCGTTTGGGATTAACTCTCATAGTTTCCACTTTGCTATTGGGTGTAGTTAGAAATTGTGGGGAAGATCTAACCAAGCAACAGGTATGGATTGAGTATGATGCAATGAGTGGTTGCGACGATATTGGAACTACGGTTTTTGCTTCTGAATTGAAAGATGCAGATACTACAAGACGCTTAAATAGTTTTGACGACAATCATGATATTCCGAAGCGAGAGTGGTTATCTACAAGCATTAACGGGTATGATTCTGTGGAAATATTCCTCGAAAACAATCGATCTGAAATCAATTTCTGGGGTGACGATTCTCAGGGGATTTATGTTTGTGCTATCAGTAGAATGGTGTTTATTTCAGGAGATACTATTGACAGTGCATGTAGCGGCATAACTTACGTTGCTCTAGATACCTCGATATATAATGATGCGATGTGTGCATTAGCAGTTAATACGACCCGTGATTCGTGTGATGCGCACAATATAGAATACTCGGCAAAAATGAACTACTTCACAGCCCACGAACTCGGACATGCATTTAACTTATCGCACTGTAACAGTGGATGCATTATGAAAACGGGGCTTAGTTGGCCTTTCTATTATCTAACCTTTTGTGTTGGTTGTGAAACGGAGTTAGGGCAGCAGAGACCCTAAAAGGAGGCGAAAATGTTTGATATGATAAAGAAATCCAAACAGTTATTTATATTAATCGCAGTTCTAATATCCCTGGCGTATAATCAGTCATATCTACCTAGCTATCGATTAGAACTGGCTCAAGATTCAATCCACTTAGGAGAACCTATCATAGCCAAATGTTACCTAGTCAATAATAACGCTAGGTCAATAAATATTTGGCACAGAGAGCCAATGGGTTTGTTGTACTACGGCCACGTGGATTTATATTTAATTACATCTTCTTCTGATACTAGTCGCTATTCCGTAGGAATCAATGCTATTGACGGAAGTTCACCTCGTCATGAACTTAACGCGCATGATTCTCTTTATTGGTATTTTATTTTAGGATGGCATAATTTTGCTCGCGCCAATACGTTACCATACAGTCCCGGTGAATTCGAGCTTTTCGGTTCGTATTACTTGACTATCAAGGATTCAGTAAATAATGCCTACTCTAATGCTACAATTGAGGCAAAGGCAGTTAAATTTAGAGTTACTGAAGATGTAGATGCCGGTTTAGAAACGCAAATTCATGACGAATGGATGTCGTTGACACGTGAGTACCTTTGGTGGGGGGAACGATTCAAGCAGACTTGGACAAGAGAGGATTATAACGAATTGTGCAAACAATACGCTGAGCTAAACTTACCATTTGCTATTTATGCTCACTACTTCTATTGTAAGTCAACGAAAGATGAACAGGAAATGAAAAAATTCTTAAAAAGATATGTTGATGGTCCTTTACCAGAATTAATCCAGTTCTATTTAAATCATTCAGACGCTCAAAAGAAATATCCACAAAACCTCTTGGCACGCTAACGAAAAGGAGATTGTATGTGGAAATTGTACTCGATTATATTATTAATGTTTGCTGGTAACCTGTTTGGGGATCTTGTTCCAACCTCTCTCATAACAGATCCTCATCCTATACAGAGATTCAACTGGTCCGAGGCCCAGGAACACCTAAATGGTGATCTTTTCTACCAATGTTGGGGGATATCAAAAGCAAAAATAAGAAATCAAAGTCTAGAGACATGGTTATTAGCACTTACTGATGAAGTTGGAGATCGTACTGTGTTTTTCAAGGGCGTAGATAGTCTTGGTGAAAGATATGCGCATTGGATAAAGAAATTTGGGGCAAGTGGCAGTGGTAATGGAGAATTCTGTCATCCAAGAGGAATTGTTGTTGACACAACAGTCTATTGTAGTCATCCAGATAGTTATTTCATATATATCGCAGATAAAAACAACGACCGCATTGTTAGATTATATTATAATGCCTCACAAGAGAGCATATTTTTTTATGACGATACACTGGGAGCTGGTGTCTTAAATAATCCTGAGGATGTTGAGTGCATTTCCATTAATGGTGATAGCGCACATATGGTGATTGCTGATAAGAATAACCATCGAATTCTCATTTATAAAATTAAGAACGATCTAACATACATACAAACCTGTGCTTATGGAACTGAAGGATCAGGTACTGGTCAGTTTAGATATCCTAATAGTGTTTGTATCGTTCCTTGTTCTGATTCCACTGGATTCTATCGGATATATGTTGTGGATCACGTGAACTATAGAATCGTAAGCCTTTTGTTTAACAGTAGCACTTCAACAGTATCGTGGGAACGCACATATACAGACGAAACACACACATCGAGATTCTGGTCTATTACCTCAAATCCATATTACTGTGTCTATGCTACCGACCGTTTCCAGCATAAAGTATGGGTTTTTACACCTGGTCTAACGGAAATCCTCTATAAGTACAAATCAGATGAAGAAGCATTTGAATCACCCATAGATATATGCATTCATGCGGATGAAATTGCTATAACAGAATCATGGACGCTAAATGCCGGGGTTCAGTATTTCAGAATAGTCCCAACGATAAAGGCCTTTAGTCCAGAATCTGATACATTCGATGCACTTATAGATTCGGTTAAGATAAATTTCAAAGTTTGCGAAACTGCCGCTTATTTAACAATGACCTGTTGTAATGACACAATTGTAGACAATCAATATTTTGAACCAGGTACATCATCAGTGTATTGGGATGGCAGAGAAGGTAGTGGTAAACCTGCTGTTCCTGGAACTCATCCAATATATATTCGATGTCCAGGTCATACCGTTGGTACAGCATATGTAACAGTAAAAGGCACGAAAATTACAGGCGAAATAACTGATTTACACTGGACGCCTACTGGTAACCCTTATGTATTAGTCGAAAACAGCTATACAAGCTACAACGATACACTGATAATCGATCCTGGAGTATTGGTAATGGGTCATGATGCAAACAGCCACCTAGAGATTGCTGGTGTTTTAAAATCTATAGGAACATCAAACGATACAATTACTTTCACTTCACATCGAAAACTGGCTCCGCAGGAAGATTCTACATATTCAGGAATGTGGCGTGGTATTGTGAGTAATTTCAATAGCGCACAAAGCGAGATAAAATTCTGTCGGATAGAATATGCAAATGTCGGTACAGAAATATGGTTTGATTTTCAGATTCCTAACAATATCATTGAAAATTGTTACTTTTATAC
>JAUWCU010000034.1 GCA_030609135.1 Candidatus Stahliibacteriota bacterium
ACTTGCCGGTTTGTTCCATGATGTTGCCAAGCCAGATACACTGCTTGTTAAGAACGGCGAAGTTCATTTTTATGGACATGACATAAAGGGCAGTCGGATAATGCGTACGCTTGGCTCTAAACGTTTGAAAATGTCGCGCAATGATGTAAATACAGTAAGCAAGTTAGTCAAGGAACACATGAGACTTCATCTACTGGCAACGAATTCAGCATTGACTGACCGCGCAATTCGCAGGTTTTTCCGGGACCTGGGCGATGATTGGCTTGGTGCCATGATGATTGCTTGGGCTGATGGTTATGCAACTGCCGGTTGGACAAAACACCTTGAGCAAGTCTTTGTAAGAATGATCGCGTTGAAAAGGGCAGACGATGCCAAACCTAAAGTTGAACCACTGGTGAATGGCTATGACTTAATAGCTCTCGGTTTGAAGCCCGGACCCAAATTCAAACCAATCCTTCGGGAACTCCTCGATTTGCAGCTTGAAGAGAAGATAAAGACAAAAGAAGAGGGGTTAAAGATCGCCCTTGATATTGATCAAAGACTCAGTAAACCTCCTTCCTAAACACGGTAAGATGTTTGCTATCCAATTGGGTGAACAAGGTTGATTGACAATATTCCTTGACAGACCTGGCTTAGTCATTTATAATGAAATAGAGGAGGATCAATTGAAATATCATATATTGCTCTTTGTTATAATATTTTTTGTGGGGATTGTAAACGCGGCAGCTAAATCTTCAATGCCTGATTCTAATTTCGAAAGCATACACCAGCACGAACTAAAATTACATCAGGACAGTATACAGGATGATACCCAGGGCTCAATGACCGAAGAACACGCTGATCAAGTACGTATTTTTGTTAACTCTACGATTATTATTGTAATAATTATAATCCTGATTCTCGCCGTGGCGATTTTCTTAATCATCAATAGGGTGCGCAGAACAAGGACAGAATGATGTTTTTTTTAGTACTTGCATTCCTCGTGCATTCACCTTCAATACACCAAATAGAATATGAAAATCATCTGGATGACGCGGTTTTTTCAGTAGTCAGTCAAACACAACTCGCTTATGCGCCGCTTCAAGCCAGGTCGCGCGAAATGAACAAGGACTATTATGGTTATTGCCCATATTGGATAGACACGATATATTATGATTATTTTCAAATGGAATTGCTTACGCATATCGCCTATTTCTCAGTAGAGATCGATCCGACAGATGGTAGTCTGGGCGGCATTCCGTATCTAAGCCGCTTCACCTGCATCCGTGACCATAGCCATGCCAACGGCGTTCTGATCCATATGACCTTTATTGTCTTTGGCAGTTCCAATGTGACTGCTTTTCTTAATAATGCAATAGCAAGGCAGAATGCAATAAATAATATCAGCGATTTCATGACCAATTACGGTATTGAAGGTGCTAATATCGATTTTGAGTTCGTGACCAGTTCAGTGCGCGATAGCTTTAATTTGTTTATAAATGATCTTTCGGTTGAACTCTGGGGTCATTCAGGAGGTAGAAAAGATGTGTATATCGCCTCGATCGCGGTGCCTGAATGGTACCCGGGTTATGACATCGACTACTTGGCTGACCACTGCGATGGTCTATTCATCATGGCTTATGATTTCCACTGGAGCGGTTCATCAGTAGCTGGACCTGTCTCGCCATGTGTTCCTTCTTCTTTCTGGGGACAGTATTGCGCAGCAAAGTCGATTGGCAGTTATAAAGCATATGGCGTGGACGGGTCCAAGATAATTTTAGGCATACCTTATTATGGTTTAGATTGGCCCACGGTATCTCAAGACAAAGGGAGTGCCACAACAGGTACGGCTTCAGCAAAGATCTATTACTATGCATTTCAGAATGCGAATACCTATGGTAGAATATGGGATGATTATTCTCTGACTCCGTGGTATCGTTATTACACAACCGAATGGCATCAATGTTGGTACGATGATTCTGTGTCACTCGACATCAAGTTTGGTATGGTCAATGATTCATTGCTCGAGGGTGCAGGGTGCTGGGCACTCGGTTATGACCGATCCTATGATCACATTTGGAATGCGATAAGAAACAATTTCTGGGATCCGCAGGGTATTGCTGAAGAAGAATCCAAAGCAGAATACGCTCAGCCAATGCTTGAGCTTTATCCGAATCCTTTCAGGAAATCTACAGTCATTAGTTATTCGTCATTAGTCATTAATGACCAATTACCAGTGACCCATGAGTTACAATGCCCAGCATTACGAATCTATGATGTTTCGGGTCGAATAGTTAAATCTTTTAATCTGACTTCCCCTGCCTCGTTCCGCGAAGCGGGAGGGGCTGATTTCTTGCTTCTTGCTTCTGCTGTGTCCTGGGACGGTGATGACAACTCCGGCTGTAAGCTTCCTCCTGGTGTGTATTTTATGCGCTTGAAAGCAGGTAATATAACAGTTGTAGAAAAGGCTATTTTACTGAGGTGACTTCTTGTACGGGCCCGGTTAGAGCTAAATATCCGGATGTTCTAATTCATTGATTTATTGGACACATCTTTAATAGCAAATTTGAACTGCATCAACATCAATCCAAACCCATCATACTTCCCCTCCCACAAGGGGAGAGGATTTTATACTTTTGCAGTTTAAAATTTGTGTTCATGTCTCGTAATAGGTAAGCTATTCTGAAAAATGGTAAAAACAGTGAGTCCAAATTGCCAGAAATGGTATAAAATAATGTAGTTGCCCAATTCATTGGGCTTTTTTAGTGCAATAACTGCGTTATTGCAATGCCTGATAAATCAGGCTACTACAATTTTAGGATAGCTAAACTGTTACCATGTCTCTGCTTATCGTATTGACTTCATTTTCTTTTTGACTATTATTGAACATGCAAGAGAAGAAAAGTATTTTTAGCGGCATTCAACCTTCAGGTAGGTTGCATATCGGTAATTATGTCGGTGCAATGAAGAATATGATTGCACTCCAGGATGATTATTCTTGTATTTACGGCATTGTTGATTACCATGCAATGACTGTACGCTTTAACCCAAAGGAAATGGAGGAGAGGATATTCAGTGCCGCGGTCGATTATCTTGCTGCTGGCATTGATCCTGAAAACAGCATATTGATGTTGCAGTCAACTGTTTCAGAACATACTGAACTTGCATGGATATTAAACACAATAACGCCGATCTCATGGCTTTCAAGAGTCCCAACTTTTAAAGAAAAAAGTAAGGAAAATCCTGACTATGTAAATATGGGGTTATTCGATTATCCGGTACTTATGGCGGCAGATATTATCCTTTATAAGGCACATGTTGTGCCGGTCGGCGATGACCAGGTTGCACACTTAGAATTAACACGAGAGATAGTAAGAAGATTCAATTCAACTTTTGGACAGATTTTTCCAGAACCAAAGGCAAAACTTGGTGAAATTTCACGAATTCCAGGGCTCGATGGTGTAAATAAAATGAGCAAAAGCCTTGGTAACTGTATATACCTTGATGAAACCAAAGAAGAGATTTGGAAGAAACTTTCGACTGCGGTCACTGATACAAATAGAAAGAAGAAAACTGATCCGGGAAACCCTGATATTTGTAATATCTTTACTATGCACAAGGCATTTTCTAAGCAGGAAGATATAGAACATTGTACACATGGATGCCGCACTGCAGGGATTGGTTGTCTCGATTGTAAGAAAATCCTTCTGGACAATATGTATAAGGAATTAGAACCTATTCAGAACAAACAAAGGGGATTGCGTAGTAAAAAAGATTATATTTACGAGGTATTAAACGATGGTCACAAAAAGGCAAAAAAGATCGCCACTGGAACCATGGCTGAAGTTTACGACAAGATAGGCATTAAGGCATACCACTAAAAATAACGCAGTATCATTCTGATCCGCCACACGCTATGGCGGACAAATATTCAAAACAATATCTTGGAATTTGGAACTTGGATCTTGGGATTTGGAATTTTACTAATACGGTTTTATTTCATCGTCAAACAAAGTAGCGGCTACTGATTGACCCATCAATTCGAGTGACACAACGAGCCTTCTTTTCTTATGGTTTTCTTTGACAAGTATGCCAATCGCGCCGGTCAGCGGTCCAGAGATTACCTGGACCCTTGAACCGATTTTAAGACATGACAAAGGATAAAGGTTGCGGTCGCTGTTAACAAAAATTCTTATTGATTCGATATCCTCATCAGGTATTGGCATTGGGCGGTCATTACCGCATATTCGTACGAGGCCGGGTGTGCGGAAGACTTTCATCCAGATCCCATGAGCTTCATTGAGTTCAACAAAAAGATAATTCGGAAAGAGAGGACGCTTGATGAGTATTTTTCGATCTCTACGTCTGCTCGGTACAATAATCTGAGGAAGAAAAGTAACGACATCTTTTTCTTTGAGGAGTTTTTTTACAACCTTTTCATGATTACAACGAGTATATGCTGCATACCAGCTCATTTTTTCCTTTGCTATAAGTTAGTAATTAACGACAAATGCCTATAAAACCTATTATTATTTAGTAATTATAACTATATTTAAGTCCTTGTCAAGAGCACCACGATTAGTCTAAGAACCCGTTGTTCTTGTACCATCTTAAAGTTTTTTCCATTGCCTGGTCAAACGTGAAATTGGCGCGGAAGTTGAGCTCGGTTCCTATTCGTTCATTGCTGCAAAGCCAATATTTCTGGCTTAATTCTCTAATCTTGTCACGCCAAACAGCCCTTTTCCGCGCGGGTAAGAATACGTCGTTGGCGAGACCGTAGAGCATCGCGATTGGTTTTGGGATGCATATTTGATATGTGCTTTTGTTGAGTAGGCTGGCGATTTTGTCGAGCAAGCCATGTAATGTGTATTGCACGCCGTCATTCACGAAATAAATGCGGTCATTGAATGTCTTAGATTGTATAATTTTCAATATCGTTTGAACCAGATCCTCTACATAAATAAGGTTTAGATACTTTTCTCCACCGCCAATAAGTGGGGAAATGGACTGGGTGACATATTTAATGTAGCGAAGCACATCCATATCATGCGGCCCAAAAACTGCTACCGGTCTCAGTATGACATAATTAAACCTGCTTCTGATTACGATGTTTTCTGCCATATGCTTTGTGCGGCCGTATAGTGAAATCGGTTTTGGATTCGCACTTTCCGTTAGCGCAGTTTTGTCTGGGCTGGGTCCGCAGGCAGCATGAGAGCTGAGGAAGAGAATTTTCTTAACACCCTTCTGTTTCATCGCTCTTATCACATTAAGCGTACCGAGGACATTGGTCTGGTAATATTCAAGGTAGTTCTTGCCCATAGTTCTTGCTGCAGCATGGACGACCATATCAATGTTTTGTAGTGCATCGTCGATGCCTACATCTTTTTCGATATCACCAAAAGCGATGTCGATATTCGGTTTTTCCTTGAAGAGATCAATATTTGAAGTTCGGCGAACAAGGATTCTCAGTCTACCGTACTTGGCAAGTACCGGGACTAAGTTTTTGCCGATAAAACCAGTTGCACCAGTAATGAGAATCATAGTCTCAGATTTGATAGATTTATTTGAAACGGTAGGTTAAAGAGAACTTGCGGTTTGGCGACGCCAATAAATTTATAGTACATGGACACACACAAATTATAGTTATCTGTTTCTTAATGTCAAGGTGAAGGTGGGTGCGGGTGCACAAACTTAGTGCTGATTAAACAGTGGACACAATGGGGTCAAATCTTTACATTGTACATTGACATTCGAAGAAGAATAAGTATACTGAGTGTATGGCAAGGTCTTTAAGGATTCAGTTTCCAGGTGCCTTCTATCATATTACCTGCCGTGGTATTGAACGACGGAAGATTTTTCTGGATGATAAGGATCGTTGTAAGTTTCTCGCATTACTTTCAGAATCGATAGAAACCTATCAAGTTGTGCTCTTTGCGTATATTATGATGACCAATCATTTCCATCTGCTCATACAGACCAGGAAAGCGAATTGTTCTGAATTTATGCGTCATTTCAATATTTGTTATACGGGTTGGTTCAATTATCACCACGGGCGCTGTGGCAATTTGTATCAGGGCAGGTACAAGGCGTTTTTGGTCGATGCGGATACCTATTTGCTTGAGGTATCGCGTTATCTTCACTTGAATATCGTACGGCTGAGGAGGATGCGGTTATTGGATTATCGAGAGCAATGGCAATATGTGAAGGGGTATCACTGGAGTAGTTTGCCGGGTTATGTGAGTGAGCGGCATGCGGTTTCTATTATTGATTATGATTTGCTTTTATCGATGGTTGGTGGTCGGCGAGGGTATCGGGATTTTGTGATTGATGGGCTGAAACGGGATATTGAGAATCCGTTTAAGAAAGTGAAGAGCCGGATTATCCTTGGGGGTGATGAGTTTGTTACTTATGCTAAGCAGTATTTGCGGCGTGTGTCGCGTCGCGAACAGCCATCCTACCGGGAGTTAATGACGATAACTTTAGAACCGGAGGTGGTACTTGGGATACTTACAAGAGAATGTGGAATCAATAAGGAATTACTACAGCAGCGTGGTGCGAATGGTGTGCTCCGGGGGATTACAGCTGAGTTGTTATATAAATATTGTGAGATAACGCAGGTTCAGATAGGGGGTTTATTAGGGGATATCGATTATGTATCCGTTCATCAATTACGTCGGCGATTAAAGAAAAAGATGGCTGAGAATATGGAAGTGAAAGAGCGTTATGAGAAAGCTGAAGCGAGAATCAAAGCAGCATGTACAATGTAAAGATTTGACCCCAATCCATTTGTTAATAAATATATACTATTTCAATGAGAGAAAAGGGAAAGGTCATTGACATAACAGGTTCTGTCGCACGAATCAGGATTAAGCCGAGTGAAGCATGCAAAAGCTGTCCACGTTCCAGTATTTGTCAACCCGCTGGCAAATCTATGATCATGGAGGCAGGTAACAGGATCGGCGCAAAGATTGACGATGAGGTTTTTGTGGAAACTTCAGCAAAGCAAAGTATGATTGCGCTCTTTTTTCTCTTCGTATTTCCAGTCCTGCTGGGTTTAATCGCTATGCTCTTTACTACCCGGCGTGGAGGGTGGCATATGGTCATATCGGGGCTTGTCGGGTTTGCTTTGGGCTTGGTATTTGCCAAGATCATGGATGCTTACTTTCGTAAGCGAGGTAAGTTGCTGCCAAATGTTGTAGAGATTGTAAAATCAGAAAATGCTTGACTTTATTGTAATTGTTGTTATAATTTTCCGTTGGAGGTTTAATGTTAACACTTATTTTATTGGTAACAGCTAATATCGGTTTTGAACATTTGCTGGTTGATCCGATCGCGCATCGGGTCGGTATGGGCTATGCGCAGTTCGGGGATGGTTACAGTGTGAGCTATAATCCAGCCGGCTTAGCATATAACTACGGTTCATTTTATTCAACTTCATATCTGTCATATATTGGTGATACCCATTTTGGCTATTTGGGCTACGAAAAAAGTCAGCTTGGTTTAGGTATTAAATATTTTTATGGTGGACAAATGAAAAAAACCGATGAGTGGGGTGCTGAACACGGTAGTTTCGGCGTCCATTTCATAGATCTCAATGTGGGCAAAGGATTCTTCTATAGAAATGTCGCAATTGGAGTATCAATAAAGGCCGTATATGCCAGGATTGATACGCTGTATTCCTTGGGTGCCGGTATTGATTTCGGTACGATATACCTCTGGGAAGAACCCGATGTTCAAGTTGGCTTTGCCGTCAAGAACATCGGTTCAGGTGTGAAGCCATTTATTGAGACTAGAGAAATGTTTCCTTATGAAGTCAATGTTGGTGGTGTGAAACGATTTACTGATGCATGGCTTGGATTGGATATTGTGAAACCAGCCTTGATGGATTTCGGCATTAGAATCGGAGGAGGGTACTCAGTTGTGCCTAATCTTGAGTTGAAGGCATCATATAATACACTCCTTTCATCGATAAGAACCGAAAGTAGTGGTCTGGAGTTTCTTGCCGGACTGACGGCCGGCTTTTCACTAAGAACAAAAGCGCTCTGCATTGACTATACTTATTCCCCTTATTTTGATCTTGGGGGGTGTCATAGATTATCTGTGAGCCTAGGAGGATAGATGTCAAAAATAAGTTTTGCGATAATCCCCTGCGTCCTAATTGTTCTTCTTTCAGTTTTCTTTTTCTTCAGCCCTAAGTTTCTGGCTTCGGAAACAACCGGCGGTGACACAGCTGTAAAAGAAGTGCTGACAAGAAGATTCATCGATGTTGGTAATTTGATAGCCCACGCCACTTTTGTTGAAGATGCGATCATTATGGAAGAAGCCGGCAATCTGAACGAAATAATTACCCGCTTCCGTCGCGATGAACCAGAGTTGATATATATTCACTTTACCGATGCAAAAAACAAAGTCATCGCATCAAGTGATCCTAAAAGCATCAATAAAATCTATAGCTCAACCCTTCTCAAATCAGGTTCGAGTGTTGTGAAAAAGAACAACGGTCTATTTGAGGGTGGGTTCAGCATCAAAGTCGGCAAGACGCAAGTTGGCGCACTTTATTTTGGGGCTAAACCTGATGTTCCAGCAATCAAGGTGGTTGCAGATTCGAACCCGATTGTTCTCGCGGTTGGTATTGTGTTAGCGATTGCAGTCTTTATTATCATGTTCTCAATGCAACGGAATTTGGAGGCGAAGATAGTTGAGAATATCAACAAACGGCAAGAGGAGGTTTTCTCGCCCAAGATTGAATCGTTGAAAAAGGAACAGCAAAGTGCCCAGCAGGAATTCGATGAATTGCAAAGCAAAACAAACGAGGTAAAGAAATCTCTGCAACAACTGCAAGATGACTACAATGTCAAAAAACGAGAGATCGAAGAGAACCCAGTCATGCAGTCTATTGAGAAACTGAAGGAGACTGAAGCGGAAATACTTAGTCGATTGGGAAAGCAAAAGGAAGAGGAACAAAGGTTAAATAAAGAGGTTTCCTTGTTATCACAAAAGCGAGAAGAGGTGCGCAGTGCCCTTGAGGCGGAGAAAAAAGAGGAACGCACCCTACACGAAAAACTGGATTTGATAAAGAAAAAGATTCTACATCTGGAGACACCCAAGAAATAATCTACACACTGACTGCTGTGATAACAAAACAAACTCATTTGCCGGGTTAAATCTACTGTAAGATGAAAAGTCAATACGTCGAAGGACTGGAATCAGGTCAAACCGTCAAAGAGGTTTTTGTCCTTTCCAGGAAATCGATCAAAGACAAAAAAGGCGGTGGGGCATATGCAGTTCTTGAATTTACTGACCGCAGCGGAAGTATTGAGGGTATTGCGTGGGATAATACGGTTGACGACATCAATGTACTCTCGGCGGGTGATTTTGTTTTTGTTGTTGGTAATGTAAATGAGTATAACGACCGTCTACAGATTGTTGTTAATTCAATAAAATATGTTCCCGAAAACGAAACAGAACCTGAAGATTTTCTTCCTCAAGCGGATGAGGACATTAACCATGCCTTTGAAGAGATAGAAAGCTTTCGCAAGCAAGTTAAAGATACGCACCTTAGGCAGTTGCTGGATGCCTTCTTTGACGACAAGGAACTCATTGAAAAATTCAAGCGTGCGCCGGCCGCAAAACGGGTTCACCATGCCTATCTCGGTGGTCTGGTCATTCACACCCGTAACGTCCTGAGGTTAGCGGATAAAATAAAAACTGTGTATGAAGCTCTGAACCGTGATTTATTAATCACCGCGAGTATCCTGCACGATATCGGCAAGGTCTATGAATACATTTATGCCCGAAGACTTGATTTCTCCACACCGGGAAGAATGTTGGGTCATATTGTCATAGGTTATGAGCTTGTTGCCGAAAGGATTAAGAAAATCCCTGATTTCCCCGGGTCTTTGAGACTCAGGTTGTTGCACATGATACTGTCACACCACGGAGAATACGAATGGGGGTCACCTAAACAGCCAAACTTTTTAGAAGCACTAGTTCTACACTTTATCGATAATCTGGATTCAAAGGCTGAAATCATGATTAGCGAAAGGAAGAAAAATAAAGGGATGGGAAAGGAGTGGAGTGATTACCACCCGTATCTAGAACGGGAAATCTATCTGCATGAGGAGGATTAACATGGCGGCGAGATTTATGTTGGTTCGGATGCGCCTTCTATGAAAATCAAAGAGATAAAACTGTACGGTTTCAAATCATTCCCCGGCGAGACCAAAATTGTTCTCGACCGGGGCATAACCGCTTTTGTCGGACCCAATGGTAGTGGGAAATCGAACATCTTTGATGCACTCAGATGGGTCTTTGGCGAGCAGTCCATGAAAGCTTTACGTTGTGAAAGAATAGAAGATTTGATTTACGTATCACCAGTTCCCAAAGACGATGCAAATTTCACCGAAATCTCCATTACTGTCGATAATGAGGACTTTTTTCCGCAATTTGGCGGCGAGTTTGAGATCAAAAGGAAATTCTATCGTTCTGGCGAAAGTGAATTCTATTTGAACCGGGTTAGATGTCGACTCCAGGATATCCAGGCATTATTTTTGAATTCTGGAACGCTTACCTATTCGTTTCTCGAGCTGTCAGAGATTGAGAAGATAATACAGGGTAACACCAAGGAGATGTTTGATGATGTTTCCGGCATTCTTAAGTATCAAGAACGTAGAGAACAGACAAAACGACGACTCGAGTTGACCGAACAGGATCTTCTGCGGCTTGAAGATATCATACACGAGATGCAGCGGTCCCTGAGAAGTCTTAGGCGTCAGGTAAGACAGACCACGCTTTACCAAGAACTACAGGAAGAATACAGGGTCTTGACCCTATTCATGCTCAAGAAGGATTTTGTGAGTAACCTCGATGAATTAGCGAAGATTCAAGAACAGAAAGACATTATCGAAACCCAGCGACAGTCTATTATACAAGAAATAAAACAGCTGGAAGAAGAGAGAGAACAGCTTAAGGAAAAGATGGCGCAAGTTGAAGCCACGAGGAAAGATACCCTCTTACACATTGCCGTAGTTGATAAAGTTCTTGAAGAATTGCTCATGAAGATCAATGATAAAGAAGAAGAAGCAAAGCAGATAACCCTTGCTAATGAGCGAACCATAACCAGCATTAAAGAAAAAGGAGAGTTATTGGTTAACGCTCGAAGTCGACTTGAAGAATATGGCCGTAAGAAAGTTGAGCTTGTTGATCAAATAGATCAGTTAAAAACCTCCATTCAGGTGCAGCAAGAACAATTGGAAGCTACGAACAGCAAGTATTTTTCTTTTGCTGAGGCACTTAAGGAAAAAGATAAATTGATCGCTGGCGGTCAGGCAGACATCCAGGCGTATCGCAATCAGATCACAAGACTCCGTTTTGAAAAAGAAAATAAAGAGACGATACTAACGCGCATTAATGAAGAATACGATACCCATCAAATAGAAATCGATACGGCTCGGCGGTCAATGGAGCAGTTGGAAGTGGAGTTGGATGCAGTTGTCAAGGAACAGGATGAGCTTGCTCAGCGATTAGAACAAGCCAATAGCGACTTGACGGGTAATGAAAAAAAGCTGGCTGAACTGGAGACTGATTTGGTAAATAGACAGGATGGCTTGGCCGAATGCAAACTCATTGTCGATACATTGACCCATCGTCTCAAAGAGAAGAATAGTGTTAAAGAGATAGAAGAGAGTTTTAAAAACAGAAACGGGGGTCTGTTAAGGGATAATATAACTGTTACTTCAGGTTACGAATCAGTTATCGATATATGCCTTGGGGATATTCTGAATTACTATCTGATACATGATTACAAAGCCAGTGATTTCAGCAATATCCCTGAAGGACGTTTTGGTTTTATCGACGTGAAGGCAACGCACGAAGCAGAATCGCCCGTCGAGATAACTGGGGAATTTACTCCGGCTGCGCAATTTGTTGAGTTTAAGTCATCACAGACGGTCCTCCGGAATTTACTCACTCGTTACTTCCTGGTCGACGATTTTAGCGAGGCGCATAAATTATCCAGCAAATATCATAATTATGGTTTTGTAACTAGGGATGGAATACTCATTAAGAACGGTATGATAATCACTGAGCGGGGTGAGATCGGGTTCTTCAAAATCAGTCAGCGTCTTGAAGAACATAAAGGGAAGTTTGAAACCTTAAAGAATGAGATACTTTTTGTCAATGAAGAAAAGAAACGACTTATAGATGAACAAAAAGCGATAAAAAACCGAATAGATGAAGAAAAAAATCGGCTTTTCGCAATAAATGTAAAGAAATCCGAGCGATCAATGAAACTAAAGGAATTGAAACGCCATTTGGAGAAAGTGGGCAAAGAGTACGATAGTATTGGTAACGATAAAATGGTTACAAGAGATGATATCAAGCAAATCTCCGGAAAAATCCAAGAGATTGAAGCAAAGATCAAAGAAGTGGAAGAACTAAGTAAAAAGATCGAAAATGAGCGGCAGAGTTTGCTAGAGAACAGCCGAGATATCGAACGTGATATCAAAGACAAGAACGTATTGCTGAACGAGAAGAAAATGGAAGCGGTTGCTCGTAATGAACGTCTCGGCAGTATTGATGCGGGTATTGAGCAACTCAAGTCTGAGATGGCGGCCGTAGAGAGCGAGATAGGTATGCTCAAGCAGGATAGAGGTGCCAAGAACCTTGATGAGGTCGAGCGCCAGATTGCTCTACTGAAAGAGGAGATGGAATCGAAGAAGAGCCAGAAGGCTGATATCGAGGCGTTGCTGCCTGAGAAATTTGCTGAAGACCTAACCCATCGACTCAACAAGATTTTTGACCAACTCGCGGAGAAGCAAAAAAGCCACGAAGAGATTCAGAATAGAATCATGCAGCTAAAATACAAATCATTTCAACTCAATTACAAAAAAGATGAAGTTTGGAAGAAAGGCGAAGGAGAATTCAACGTCGATCTTCGAGACTACGTTCCTGAGGAAGATATCCCAAATGCTGAAGCACGGCTCGTTGAAGTAAGAGGTAAATTGGAAAAGCTTGGCGAAATAAACCCTCTCAGTCTGGAACTTTTTGAGAATGAGAAAAAAAGGCTTGATGAGTTTCTATGTCAGCGTGATGATATAATCACTGCGAAGAGTAGTCTACTGCATTCGATTGACGAACTTGATACGCGCGCCCGGGAGCGTTTCGTCGCGATATTCGATGAAGTTAAGAAAGAGTTTAATTTCGTTTTTTCAAAATTCTTTGAAGGTGGACAGGCAGATTTGGTGCTGAGTGATCCGAGTAATCCCTTGACGTCAAAGGTTGATATTGCAGTCCGCATGAAGGGCAAGCGGTTAAAAGTAATCAATCAACTTTCCGGAGGTGAACGGACTCTGCTGGCAGTAAGTCTGCTACTGGCTTTGTATCTTGTTAAACCCGCTCCTTTTTGCATCCTTGACGAGATTGATGCACCGCTTGACGACGCAAATGTGGTAAGATTTAATAAGTTTCTGCGCGACCTTTCGCAAAGAACACAGGTGGTTATAATTACCCATAACCGCGCGACCATGGAGTATGCTGATTATCTCTACGGGTTGACCATGGAAAAACGTGGTCAAAGTAAGGTAATTTCAGCAAAGCTTGCTGATCTCGAAAAACTAAATCCTGATGCTTAACAAGTTTAAACAGGCGTTAAGCAAAGCAAGCCAGTTGTTTTCCCGCACTAAAGGCGCATCAACCAATGAAATTGAAGATATCTTGCTCAGGGCTGATGTCGGCATTAAGTACACAGACGAGATATTGCAACGGATAGGTGAAGATGGTGTTGACCTTGTTGAAGTCCTGAAAAAGAAATTGGTCAATCTTCTTAGTATAGATGTCCCCAAAATCGATGTTGAGAAGCCAGTAATCATCATGGTGAGCGGTGTGAACGGTTCTGGTAAAACGACGACCGTGGCAAAATTGGCAAACCTTTATCAGCGATGTGAGCGAGTAATCCTTGCGTGCGCTGATACTTATCGTGATGCAGCGAGCGAGCAACTGGAAATCTGGGCGCGTCGGGCAAATGTTGAGATCGTTACTTCACAAAAAGGGCAAGATGCTGCAGCCGTGGTCTTTGATACAATATCAAGAGCTCAGGCAAAGTCTATTGACAGAGTCCTGGTTGATACGGCTGGTCGGCTTCATACGAGAGTCGACCTGATGGCTGAATTGAGGAAGATAAGAAAGGTGATTACAAAATTCAGACCAGAAGGACCTGATTTGAATATTTTGACAATCGATGCTAATCTTGGTCAGAATTCAATACAGCAAGCCTGTATATTCACCGAGGAAATCGGCATTAACGGTTTAATCCTCACCAAGTTCGACGGTACTTCAAAAGGAGGTGCGATAATACCAATATGTAATGAACTAGATCTGCCGGTTCTTTATCTCGGTATTGGCGAAGGCATCGACGATATTGTTGAGTTTGATCCAACGGCTTTTGTTGAAGCACTGTTTGAGTAGAGCCTTTAGCTAATGCGAAAAGATGAACTTAAGAAGGAGAACATATAATAGTTTCAGTGGATTTCGTTAGCATGTTACACTATTGTCACTCTGAATCCTGACCTGTCCTGAACTTAATTCAGGACCAGGACAGGTTTATTTCAGAGTCTCACTTTATCGAGATTCCGAAACAAGTTCGGAATGACAGGTTCCACAACATAATTGAAACTATTATATGTTCTGAGTAATATATCAAAATCAAATCAGCAGGGATTGTTATGGCAAGAATTAGTGCTTGACTAAGTTGGTCAATGCATTATAATTATAGATATTGATGAGGGGATTTAGAATACAAAACAAGATTGGAGGCTACTATCATGAAGGAAGTATTGAGGACAATGTTAAATTTAGGATTGGGTACTTTGGTGATGACCAAAGAAAAGGCAGAACAGCTCGTGGCTGAGTTGATAAAACAAGGCGATATCAGTAAAGATGAAGGCATGAGTCTGGTGGGTGAATTGATAGAAAAGGGCAAGAAAAGTGAAGTCGAAATCAAGTTGAAAATCGAGAAAATCTTGCAGGATATGGTCTCAAAATTAGATATACCAACCCGTAAAGAAGTATCAGATCTTAAAGCAGAAATTAATCGGTTGAAGAAAGCCGCCAATAAGTAAACCCCGTAGAAAACTCAGGTATTCCAACGGGGTAAATACACAAGAGCCTTTAGGGGATATTGTAGTAATAATGAATAACCGGAGCGTCCAAGCGTGATACTGTACTTATTAATTCATCAATCATCTATTATACAAGGGGGACTGTGTCTTTAAGGACTATTAAACACAGGATTTCCAATATCAAGAGGTTGAACCAGATCCTTGGTGTTTTAGTTAAGTATGGATTCGGTTATATTGTTGACCGTTTGCATATGGAGCAGAGCAGGATGGGTCGGAAGTTATTCAGCATGCGACCGGTTAGGAAATTGGATATCTTTGACCTACCAGAACCAGTTAGGATAAGGAGGGCATTGGAAGAGTTGGGCCCAACCTTTATTAAATTCGGACAAATACTGAGTATGCGACCTGATTTAATTCCTATCGGGCTATGTTTTGAACTCGAAAAGCTCCAGGATAAAATATCTCCCTTCAAGTATGAAAAAGTTGAAGAGCAAATTAAGCGCGCGTTTAATCAACCGATAAGTGAAATTTTCGACCAATTTTCTCAAAAACCACAAGCAGCTGCTTCGTTAGCCCAAGTTCATGCCGCGAAGCTGAAAAATGGTACTAAGGTTGTCGTTAAAGTCCAAAGACCGGGTATCGAGAAAACGATAAAAAAAGACATCAGAATTTTGCATGAACTGGCAAAATTGGCAGATAAATATGTTGAGGAAGTCAGGGTCTATAATCCTATTGGGCTGATACATGAGTTCAAAAAATCGATCCTAAAGGAAATAGACTTTACCAGAGAAGCAAATAATATCAGGAGGTTTCGCAGACAGTTTGCATCAGATAATATGGTGTATATCCCAGATGTTTTTCCGGAATTATCAAGCAGACAGATTTTGACGGTTGAAAGAATCGAAGGAATAAAAGTTTCAAATAATGAGGAGATAGACAGTGCGGGCTTGGACAGGCACGAAATAGCTATCAATGGAGCCAAAGCTGTTTTGAAAATGGTGTTCAAACATGGGTTTTTCCACGCTGACCCACATCCGGGAAATATCTTTGTGTTATTAGATAACAGAGTAGCATTTATCGATTTTGGTATGGTGGGACGGATACATAAAAGCACAAAGGCGCAGATTGCCAATATGTTGACCGGGGTTGTGGAACATGATGCATCAAGAATAACGAATGCCTGTACGGCAATCGGCATGGTCGATGAAAAATCGAATATCAAAGAGTTGGAATTAGACTTTGAGGATTTCGTAGATCGCTATTATGTGGAATCCTTGAGTAAGTTGAAAGTAGGGCAGTTTTTTATGGATTTGATTGATAGTGTCACGCGCAATAGGATAAAAGTACCTTCAGATCTATTTCTTCTGAGCAAGGCGTTCGCAATTATTGAGGGGGTTGGCGAGAAGTTAGATCCTTCTTTTGATATGGTGGCTCTTTCAAAGCCGTTTGCCGAAGAATTAGTGCGCCAGAAATATAGTCCGCGAAAACTTGCGAAGGAAATCCTCAATTTCTCTGAGCTGTTTTACAATTTCGCAATTTCACTGCCCAGGGAACTGACCGTAATAATTGACAAAGTAAAAAAGGGGAGGCTGCGGATTGAGTTCGAACACAAGGGGTTAGAACATCTGATATCTGAACTGGATAAGGTAAGTAACCGTATCGCCTTCAGTGTAATCATAGCAGCTTTGATTGTTGGTTCCTCAATAGTCATGCAAACCAATAAAGGACCGCTCTTATTTGGATTTCCAGTATTTGGGTTTGTTGGCTATATTATTGCGGGCATTATGGGGTTATGGCTTGCAATAGCCATCCTGCGTTCAGGTAGGCTTCAGTAAACCTCAGCCATGAAGGTAGGTGTTGTCCTACCCTCAGGGCATATTTGATTTTTCTTATTCTTGTTTTTTCTTTTTTAAAACCTCTTTTGTACCTTGTACAACGCCTTTTAAGACATCCTTTGTTATTGCTACTGCTTTACTACCTGCTGTCTTTGTGGCTTCCAGAATTGCCTCTGCAGAATATTTGGTAAATTCAGCAGCTTTGCTGCTCGATTGTTTAGTGCCTTCAACAATACCTTCTGAGGCTTCTTTTACGATCTCCGAAGCTTCTATTTTGACTATTTCGGCAGCATCGAGGACACCTGTCATTGTATCCCGGGCTATATCTTTAACTGCTTCTCGGCTAAGCTCAGTTCTATCCAGTGCTTCCCTGACCGCATCCCTTGTGATTTCAGCCACCTTTGTTTTTACATCCTTGCCTTTTTCAACAGCTTTTACTACAGCTTCTCTAACAACTTGAGTTACTTTGCTTTCTTTTTTCATTATAAACCTCCTTAGTTATTTTGTGGCTTGAAGCCTTGCTTTAATCTATCTAACATTTTTTTTAACCTTGCTTGAAGAATATCGGGCTACCTTTTCACCTACAGCAATAGCCTCTTTACTTCTGTAGAATTCGAGCGGCTTGATAAAGCCAACTTGAGGCTCTATCAGAATATCTGGTCTCAAGTTTTTAAGCTGAAGATTCATTATTTGCTGCTCCATAATGGCTATTGTCTGGAGTATGATTGTGAAAATACTTGGAGATTCACGCATTGTCTTCAGTTTTCCTGTAAGCGTAAGAAATGGATTTTCCATAACATTTTTCACGGGTTTAATAAATTTAGAAAGACGGGTATTGATGAGTTTTGAGTTAACAGGAACAGTAGCGAGTTTTTTCTCTTCGCCTTTCATCATGAGTTTATTGGTTTTTTTCTCTGGTAAAGAAATAACATTGACTCCAATTATGTAATCTGCTCCCATATCACGGACACAATTCACCGGAACAGGATCGACAAGCCCACCGTCCACAAGAAAATCCCCATTGTGTTTGCAAGGGGTAAATATACCCGGAATGGAAATGCTGGCTCTTACAGCCTCAACAGCCGAGCCCTTTGTGATCATCACTTTTCTTCCATTTAAAACATTTGTAGCAATTGCTGCAAAAGGAATTTTTAAGTCTTCAATATTTGGGTTACCAATTATCGATTTAATAAACTCTGTTATTCTTTTGCCTTCAACAAGTCCGGAATAGGGAATAGTAGGCGTAAAAAAAGAAGTGATTTGCTTTTTATCTATATTAAAAGCAATTTCTTCCATTTCTCTAGTACTAACACCTGAAGCATAGACCACTCCTATAAGTGCTCCGATGCTTGTTCCGGCAATAAAGTCTACGGGAATCTTCTGTTCATCGAGTACTTTAAGTACTCCAATATGAGCAAGTCCCTTTGCAGATCCAGAACCTAGGGCAAGTCCAATTTTTCTCATTATACAAACTCCTTTTTAGCAGACGATATACAGTAGATAGAACGATATTCTCGCCACCTACTACTTCTTCTTCAGTCCCTCGATTTTTTTCATAAGAGCATCTATATCAGACTTTGTCGGAATATTAAGTTTATTCAGCACATTCGTCATACTCTTCTCCACTATCTTTTCGATTTCTATTCTCGCATCTTTACCCCTTTCAAAAAGCTTATTTATATAACCGGCTTTGTCCTTTTTGGCTATTTCACCTCTTTTTACAAATTCCTCCACGATCTTTTCTGTTTTTTCCTTTGTAATGGTAAGGACTCCAAGGCTTGCAAGAAGCATTTTCTCTATAATATTTTCCATACAATTCACCTCCGTTTTTATATACTAACTTAACCTCAATTTAAACATTTGTCAACCTTTCTGTCTTAAGAGATAAATGAGATACCTTGCTTTCTCACTAAACAAATTGCTATTTAATCGCTCGAATAAATAATCTTTTAAGGAAAATAATCGTTTGACATCTTTCGCAAAAAGAAACTCTATTATTTTTGTCCTCATTAGACTCGACTTCTTGAAATAACCATCGATTATCTCCTCGATGGGAGCAAGATATTCGCGATACATGTTTTCTCCAAAAACTAAGGTTGGTAGAACATTCTGCGTAATATCTTCTTGCTTGATTACCTTGAAACCATATTTTTCTGCACATCTTATCCATTCAGATTCGACATGGGTCCCAGTGAATTCCTTACTCAGTGTCTTTCTGAACGTATCTGCAACCAATAAATAGCCGTTTTTTTTCAATAAATCCTTTGATTTGTTTAACCCGATATCCATATCAAAATAATTTGATGACTCACTCATCAGGATACAATCGAATTTCTTAACCGTCCAAAAATTTTCGAATTTTTTCAATTCGAAGGATACATTCCCATTGTTTATGCCTTTTAGTATCTTATATTGATATTTGTCAGGCGTGAGCCCAATAACTCGGTATCCTTTTTTAGCAAGGGCAGTCGCGTTGTCGCCAACACCACAACCAACATCCAAGATATCCTTTATACCACGAGGAATAAACTTCATCAAATATCTAACGTATTTTGCTTGGGCCTTTTTTAAGTTATTTATATTTATCTCATCTCTTGATTTCCAATAACCATAATGCAGAGAATTCAATTTCAGAATTTTGAGGCAAAATATGAGCTCCAATTCTGAATAATTAATTGCGGTTAAATGATTGTTCAACTAATACCTCCTGTTTTGTTTTTTTTATGCGCAGCACTTCTGCATGCCGTGAATAAGAAAGCACGGAGTTTCTTGGCACGCTCAAATATTTCTGCGATATATCTAAATTCATTCCCAAAATTAGTTCATCGCTCAAGCCTGGAATTAGATCGGGTGATGGTGCCTGGTTAATAATTTCTTCTGGAACTTCCAGCTCTCGTGCAATTTCATATACATCAGTTTTATAAAGATTTAAAAGGGGCATGATGTCTGCAACACCATCACCAAAAGGCACAAAAAATCCTAAGAGGTATTCTGTTTTGTTTATTGTACCAACGACTGCATAATTTCTGATTTCTGCATGGTGATAGATAATTGCCATTCGAATACGGTTCTTAATCCTTAGATAACCCAAAGCGTTGAGCAAATCAGGATCTAATTTACTGTTCAGAAAACGTAAATAAATATCTTTACCAGATTGTCTAAATCTCTCCCGACTATATTTCTCCTTTATTCCACGCGGAATGAAGAAATAGTTTTTGAAGTCGTGATAAATGCCCAATTTCCGAAGAATTGATGTAATTGAAATTTTCTTAAAGTCGTAATCTCGACATATCTTTTTTGCCATACAGATACGCTTAGGATCGCTATCTCGTTCTGGAAGAATCATTGGAAGAATTTTATCTTTAGGTAGACATTGTTCGAGCAATTTCAAAGTAACTGCAGAATCAATCCCTCCTGAGATGCCAATTACTGCACCATCTTTTTTTAAAGTCTCAAGCCCTGTTTTGAGACTATTAACAAAAATGTCGACCATTATTGATATATTCTTGACACCAGAAACTCCCGACCTTTTCTTTTAAATTGCGATCAAACTCCATCATATCGCTAATGTACCCCTTAGACTTCATGACCGGGTCATTACCATCAATCAGTCGTGCATGGTGCTTATTAACTACTTTCAAAGCAGTGGCATAGTGGTCTCTCATTGGACAGGGTCTTAGCCAATCTGTCTCCGCATTCAATTTTGCGTTTAGACAGCCGTAATTCTGCTGCCAAGATCGTATTGCTTTTAAGAATGGATCTTCAAAGATTGCATTGATTGTTTTCCCATCTTTGTATATGTCATTGATATTCATTGTTGAATAGGGAAAAAATGCGCAGGGGATAATATTGCCGTTCCAATCAATATAAAAATAACCGCCAGGTCTTGCTGCTGAAAGGCAGCCATTACTAACCGTGCCATGGTTCCAGAAATCACCTAACATGATTTTCTCTTTGCGGACAATATCCCAGGAGCGCTGCCACATCCAGAGACGTTGTTCAGGTGTTGGCATGAGTGAAGGGTTGGGCGCTCTACCAATGGGCATATAATGGAATAGCCAGCCAAAACTTGCACCCAATTTCTTGAAGAAATAATCAATAAATTCATCAGAGAGTATTTCTCGGTAATTTTCAGTTGTAGCAGTAACTGAAATTCCGAAAGCAATATCTTTGTTCCGCAGATTATTCATTACCTTAACGATTTTCTTGAATAATCCTTTTCCTCTCCTTGCATCAGTCGCCTCTTCCATGCCTTCGACAGAAATCGCTGGTAGAATATTACAGAGTTCTGACAGCCTTTTCAAGGTATCACCATGAAGCAAGGTTCCATTAGTATAGACCAGAAATAGACAATCCTGATTCCTTTCGGCGATATCCAGAAGTGTATATTCTTCATCCTTCCACAAAAATGGCTCACCACCAGTGATAACAAAAAAGTGTGTTCCCCAATTATCTTTGGCTTCTTTAATAATTCTTGAGAATACTTTATAAGACAACTTTTCTTTATCAGTTGAGGCATTGGCGTAGCAATGCAGGCATTTAAGATTACACAGTTTACCCGGAGCTATGTTAATAAACCCTGGTGGTATAAAACCATGCTTCACCTGAAACTTATACTCCTTTGATTTAGCTTCTTGATTCAGAAATACGTCTTTCATTAATATCTGAACTGTTTTCTTATGGATCCTGGTTCTGAGCGCCGAGTAGATTACTGCCATCATCATATCGGTTTTGTCCTTTAAGATTCTTTTGTTCACGACTTTTCCTTGTGAGATTAGTATTGACTTTTCTACTACCGGCACAAGCATTGCAAGCATTGCTTCTCTCAAGACCTTGATCCTCGAAGCAGCGATTGCCGTATTGACTAAAGGCAAATAAACTCTCCTGTATTTTTGCTCTCTTGCTATCTTTTTTTGGTACGCTATTTGCGTATTCATGATCTAACCTCCTTTCTGTTCACACTGCCGTAAACAGATCAATACAAACGACTATTCTATCATATGTAATAGCAATTTTTGAAACTTTGGCATATTCAAATTTTTAAACCATAAAACCAGTTCGGTCATTTGGTTCGATTTCATAAAAAAAACTTCATTTTTTTTCTATGCCGCTAAATAGAACCCCTAATAGACTATCAATGCCCTGTTCATTACTCAAAACCTCAATCTCTTCAATCAGAGGATATTCCAATCCTTTTAAGGCAATGACAATCATACAAGCAGTTAATTCTAAATCGTTTATCACAAAAGTACCCTGGTCAACGCCAGCCCGCAAGATATTCTTAATCGTATTGATTTCATCCTCAAGATATTTCTTCCTTATTTTCTCAATAAAGACAAAATGCTCGAGATATTCGTCTTTGAGTGCATTGTAGAAATTCGACAGATCCTTGAGAACCCGCATTCTTGTAATAACATAAGTGAGCAACTTCTTTTTGGGGTTATCCTGTGCCTTAATCGCTTTTTTTGTCTCCTCTTTCAATATCTGGCTTTCTTTTTCCACGATAGTCTGGAAGATCTCTTCTTTACTTTCGAAGTATTGGTATATTGTACTCTTTACCTTATGTGCGGCTCTGGCAATATCATCCACAGTTGTTTTCCGAAAACCAAATTTAGCAAAAATATCCTGAGCAGCTTTGATAATAGCAAGTCGAGTATCTTTTAAGGCAATATTTTTTATATCATCCAATTTCGAACTAAATGACCAATTCGGTTTCATAGTATTATATTATACTCATTATTTGTAAAATGTCAAGGGGTCAATTTTAGAGTAATAGGTAAGCTATTCTGAAAAATGGTAAAAACAGTGAGTCCAAATTGCCAGAAATGGTATAAAATAATGTAGTTGCCCAATTTACCCCGTTAGATACATGGTGGTTTTAATAGTGC
>JAUWCU010000020.1 GCA_030609135.1 Candidatus Stahliibacteriota bacterium
GTTTCAGTGGATTTCGTTAGCATGTTACACTATTGTCACTCTGAATTTATTTCAGAGTCTCACTTTATCGAGATTCCGAAACAAGTTCGGAATGACAGGTTCCACAACATAATTGAAACTATTATATGTTCGGAGTAATAATAGACTTGACTGGGTTGTCTGTATAGATAGAATGTTAAGGAGGTAAAGAGTGTCAGCAATGAAAAAAATGTCGCTTAATAAAGGATTACAAAAGCTTGTCCAGAACATAGGCGAACTAGGACATTATCTATGGGAGAGGGGTTGGGCAGAGAAGAATGCTGGAAATATCTCGGTTGAAGTGACTGACTTGATTGAGAAAAGAGGGCAAGCCTTTGATGACTATCCAAAGGTGAAAAGAGAAATTTCTGAACCAATCTGTGGTGGACGATGTTTTTTTGTTACTGCATCAGGTTCACGTATGCGCGAGATCGCGGATCGTCCAGAAGAGAAGATGATCATGATGTATATTTGCGATGAACTTGATGGCTACCGTGTGCTTTGGGGTGGTGAGGCCGGGGCGCGCCCAACTACCGAGTTTGCGTCGCATCTCAAGCTCCACAGCTTTTTATTTGAGAACAATCCGTCGCAGAAGGCGATTGTGCACACCCATCCGAGTCATTTGATTGCCCTTACTCATATTGAGCTTTATTGCGAGGAGAAGGCAATCAATCGACTGCTGTGGTCAATGCACCCAGAACTGAAGATGTTTTTGCCTGAAGGCATTGGTTTGGCGCCGTACCGTTGTCCTGGTACAGATGAGTTGGCTGAGGTCACACTTACTGCTCTACAAGAGCATCGTATTGTACTGTGGGAAAAACATGGCTGTCTTGCAACTGGTGTTGACGTAATGGAAGCGTTTGATCTCATAGATATGATTAATAAAGCTGCGCAGATTTTTCTTTTGTGTAGGTGCGCAGGCTACGAAGTCCAGGGTCTAAGTGAGAGCCAAATCAAGGAACTGAAAAACCGTTTTGGTGATTTCACACAATGAGACATAGGAGAGCATCGTAATCAGCCTGATTCTCCAGAGACTGTGGATTTATCCATTAAGTAATTGCGAAATTAACGAATTAACTAAGGAGAACATATAATAGTTTCAGTGGATTTCGTTAGCATGTTACACTATTGTCACTCTGAATTTATTTCAGAGTCTCACTTTATCGAGATTCCGAAACAAGTTCGGAATGACCGGTTCCACAACATAATTGAAACTATTATATCTTCGGAGTAATAACTAATTGCATAATTTTGTGATCCTTGAATGAAAAGAAAAGATTACAGGGTTATATTCTTTGACCTTGATGGGACCTTGATTGATGTGGAGGAGTGATGAGACCTTTTCGTAAAAATGTTGCAATCAGTATTGATGGTGGTGGTATAAAAGGAGTCATGGTAACCCGCGCTCTTGCGATTCTCGAGGATTATCTTGGTAAATCTGTACATGATATCTTTCGGTTGGCGGCCGGTACATCAACCGGGGCTATTATTTCTGCAGGGATTGGAGCTGGGTTGACCGCAGGACAGATGCACGAGTTGTACTGTGCACTGGGTTCAAAGGTTTTTCAAAAGACACTGCGCAGTCGTCTGTGGTTGCTTGCTCGCTATCGTTATCCACATTGGCCTTTGGAAAAGATTTTAAAAAAACACATCGGCGATATAACCATGGGAGATTTTTGGACAACTGACCCGATTACTGATGTCGTTATCACGGTATTTGATTTGGTGGCCAACCGTACGCGCTTTGTTAAATCCTGGAAAAGTAAATATGCCAGGTGGCAAGTAGTAACTGCCGTCTTAGCTTCTAGTTCCATCCCCACGTATTTCCCGGCTGTTAGAGGACGCTATGTGGATGGTGGTGTTGGGTCATATGCAAACCCCTGTTATCTGGCTGCATATGAAGTTAAGTTCTGTCTTAATTGGGATCCTGCTGAGACCACGTTGATCAGCCTGGGAACAGGACGCGACCCCCATAATCTGAAACCTGGTGATGCTAATAAATTCTGGGTTTGGCAGTGGCTCAGTCCGGTGCTGGGTGCCTTTTTGCAGTCAGCTGATGACCAGCAAGTACGTCTGGTGCAGACCTTTTTTAAAGAACTGGATTTTCGTAGATTCCAGGTTGATTTTAAAGAGCCGATTAGGGCTGATGATCCGAGCAAAATCCCTGAACTTACTAAATACGGTGATGAACTCGGTCGCAAGATCCTCAATGACGAAACTGACTGGGCATTGGATATCCAGGCTGGTAAAGTCCTTTGACAACCGGTATTTCTTGCCTTGATAATCAAAGGAAATGCGTTATATAGGGACGATTTATCTAAAGAGGTAATCATTGGCTAGTAAAATGCATTGGATAGATGAAATAGATATCAAACTTAAGGAAAACTGGGAAGAACAGATGTCTCTTTGGTATCGAGAGACCCTTGATAAAGAAAAATTAGAGGAAAAAGCAGAAGAAGTACGGGAATTTCTACTTGATCCCGATTTGTCAAATAGGATAGATACATTTCTTAATAGAGAGGAAAATCTGGTAAGGAGGCGGAAAGCAGAAATTCTAAAAAGAGAAGTGATTAAGGCAAAGGTCGAATATAATAAGAAACTGTTTCAGTTACGAAGCGAAATAGAAGCGAAAGCAGACGAATTTCTGCCCTTTATTAAAGGTAAAAATGTTAATATTAGCGAAATGTGGAAAATTCTAATGAGAAACAAAAATAGGAATTTAAGAAAGGAAGCACACAAAAGTTGGAAGCAATTACTTGGTTCTATTGAAAAACAAGCACGTGAGAGTATAAGGCTTGCTAATAAGATCGCGCATGAGCAGGGATTTGCCAATTATCCTGATCTTGTTTTCTCATTTGATAATATTTCATCTGGTTATCTTTCTGCCCTTTGTTCAAGAATAAAGAAAGATACAGAAGATGTGTGGGATGGATTCATCGGAAAATGTAAAAAAGAAATACCAGATTTTCAGATACACGATTTGCGATTCATGTTTTATAAGTTTTTCCTTCCTCCTGACGGTTATTTTACAAAAGAAAAAATGATCGATAGCTTGCAGGCTTTTCTCAAATTGTATGAAATAGACTTCAATTCTCTATCTATCAAGGTCGAAACTCAAGACAGGGCATGTTCTGGTGGTTGTTATAATCTTAAAATGGGAGAAGATATAAGAATTGCATACCATCCAGTTGGTGGATATATGGATTACCGGGTTCTTTTTCATGAATTTGGTCACGCCATACACTATCACTACTTACCAAAAAGTTTTCTTCTCATAGATGATCCATCTTTCAGGGAGGGAATGGCAGATATCTGGTCGGGGTTTATTGACACTAAGGAATGGCTTCAGAGATTTACTTCTCTTCCTGAAGATATGGTAAAAACATTTCTTAATGCACATGCATTGGATGAGGCGCTTAGGTTTCGGGAATTTATAAAAGAACTTTTTTTTGAACTTGAATTATATAATAACCCAGAAGCCAATTTTGAAAAGGTGTGGCAGTCAGTCAGTAAAGAATATTTTGGAATTGATGATGATTCTGGTATCTGGTCGGAGTTTGTTTTTTCTGCACCGCTATACATGAAAGATTACATTTTTGCGAAACTAATCAAAAATGTTACTTTTCGTTTCTTTAGAACGAAGTTCGGAAACATAATTGGGAATAAAGAAGTCATTGAGTTTTTAATAGAAAAGTATTATAAGCCAGGGAATCTCGTTCCCTGGCGGAAGAAAATAGAAAAGGCAACTGGAGAGAGGATATAAATGAATACAAAACTCATTGATAATATAGAACAATTCACATTAGAAATGCCAAAGGTAGAGCTTCATCTCCATTTGGAAGGAGCAATCCCTCTTGAAACACTATTTAATCTTATCCAGAGACGTGGTGGCGAACCATCTATAAAGAACCTTGATGATTTGCGCGCAAGATTGACTTACACTAATTTTGCACATTTTATTGATCTTTGGGTTTGGAAAAATACCTTTATCAAGGAAGAAAAAGACTTTGAAGAAATTGCTTATCAGGTATTGTGCAATCTAAGCAAACAGAATGTTAAGTATGTTGAAACTCATTATGCACCAGGTGATTATTGGAGACAAGGGTTATCTGAACAGGGGATAACAGAGTGTTTGATTAAAGGCATAAAGAGGGCACGTGATGATTTTGGTATTGGGTGTGAGTTAATCTTAGATATTTGTAGGGATAATGGTCCAGAAAAAGGTATGGACCGCTTAAATACACTTACACCATATTTGGGTAAAGGTCTTATTGGAATTGGACTTGGTGGGAGTGAACAAACATTTCCAGCTGAGCCATATGCTTATATTTACAAAGAAGCAAGAAAGCGAGGTTTCAGACTTACTGCCCATGCAGGTGAAGCAGCAGGGTCTGAATCTATATGGGCTGTTATTGAAAAACTGGGGGTTGAACGGATTGGACATGGAATAAGGGCAAATGAAGATCCCCAACTTGTCTCTTTGCTAAAGCAAAGACAGATACCATTAGAAATCTGTGTGATTAGCAATGTGAGAACCGGGGTTTGCGGCTCAATAGAGGCTCATCCCATAAAGAAGTATTTTAAGCAAGGTTTGATGGTGACAGTAAATTCTGATGACCCTGTTATGTTCAATACTACTATTAGTCAGGAATATCTGGTATTGGTTAAAAAACTTGGTTTTGCAATAAATGACCTGAAACGCTTGAGTACGAATGGTATTAAGGCTTCTTTTATGTCTGATAAAGATAAACAATTAATGGAACATCAATTTGAAAAAGAATGGGAACAACTGATAAATAAATATTCATGAAAAAAGAATTATACAATCTTCCTAAGTATAGAGATGGTTGCTAACACAAGATGAATGGATTGTCTAACAACTGCGGCATTTTCACTTGGTTAGGTTAAGTAGTTTCCCAGTGAAATAGTTTTGCATTTCACGGAACAGGCTGGACTTCACGGGAAAAATGGATAGAATGTTAGAGTTCTACGAACTCTCGATTTCGGAGATTTATGAGCAGATTACACAGATAATAATAAGATCGGGAGAAACGGAGACAAGGAGAATGGGGGAAGGGTATTAGGAGGGACACGCCATGGCGTGTCCCAACAGCATGGCGTGGCTATACAAAAGATGCGGCAAGAGGTGTATGAGATTACTTTATCACTTGGCGGTGCGATTACTTTAGACTTGTTTGATTACGGAGATGCAAGCAGATTGCGCAGATAAAAAACGAATACGATCCACAAATCACGAATACGAAAATTTAGGTGTTTGTTATTCGTGCTCATTCGTGATTCTTTTATTATTAGTGCCTATTCGTGTAAAACAAAAAGGAGATAAAAATGACAGAAGAGAAAAAATATACAGAACAAGAATGGCACAAAAGGTCAGCAGTTACCTCATTTAATCTTGTCTGGAGTCTATTGGATAAAAAAGACAGAACAAAACAAGAAGATGATAAAATGGTGCATGCTGCTCATGCTTCTCGTTTTCATTGGGGCGAGATTGGTACACCTGTTGAGTTTGAGCGGGGTGAATGGCAGATTTCCCGTGTGTATTCGGTATTAAACAAACTTCAATCAGCATTATATCATGCTGAGAGGTGTTTGGATATCTGCAAAAAGCACAATATTGGAGATTTTGATATTGCTTTTGCTTATGAAGCAATGGCAAGAGCGCATGCTGTAGCCGGAGATAAGTCAGATTGCGAAAAGTACATTAAATTAGCCAAAGAAGCTGGCGAACAAATTAAAAAGAAAGAGGATAAGGATTTGTTCTTTGGTGATATTAAAACAGTACCTGGTTATAATTAGGAGATATTGACAAACCAGGCAAAGAGGTGGATTGGACTAATGCATAGACGTAATTGAGAAAATGAGAGGCTTAAAGGAGATTTAAATATGCCTATTAAAATTAAAGAGGTCAGTGCTGATATGCTTTCTCAGTATGCTGAGATCCCAATCGCATTCGAGGTTACATCAGTATTACAGATTGATTTAATCAACGACGGACTTGGCGGTATCAAGCTGCGTGAGGAGAAGGTTGAACGTCCATATATAAAGGATTATGACGATTGTGAGGATAGTGAACGACCCAAACGATGGCCCAAGCGCTTTGACGTCAGTAACTGGGGATTTTTTATCGCCTTAAATGAAAATCGGCATGTTGGAGGTGCGGTTGTAGCCTATAACACATCTGGTGTGCATATGCTGGCTGGTCGTAAAGATCTTGCAGTATTATGGGATATCCGAGTACATCCTGATTTCAGGCGCTCTGGAATTGGGACAAGGCTATTTGCTTACGCAGCAAACTGGTCTAAAGAGCGAAGGTGCAGGCAGCTGAAGATTGAGACCCAGAATGTGAATGTGCCAGCCTGTCGATTTTATGCAAAACAGGGTTGTCGACTGGGTGAAATAAATTGTTACGCATATGCCGGACATCCCAAGGTTGGACACGAGATTATGCTCATCTGGTATCTCGACTTATGATACTTTAAGTTGACTCGGGCTTCACCTATTGTATAATAGCTTGTGATTAGATTCAATTTAATGCCTGATAAATCACCTGTCTGTGTGCGACGCACAGGCAGGTCTGTCTGCCTCAGGCTGAGGCTACTACAATTTTAGAATAGCTAAACTGTTACATAAATTTTTCGAAAACCAATGTAATTTAGAGACTTATTGAGTTACATCTTGACAAATTACCCAAAATGATTATAATATAAATGAATAATGATAATCGTTTATATAAATACATCAATGGAGATCGTATGAAACTAAAAAAGTGGCTACAGATTAGATATGATCTACTATGGAAAGGGTATGAAATTAGACCTTTTCGCTTTGATGATGCTGTCGAGGTATTAAAACAGGAACCTGCAAAAGACAGCCGTGAGCAGGTGAATGTTGCTTTATCCGAATTGCGTAAAGCCGGTCTGCTTGATGTTGAGATGGATAAGAACGATGCGCGAAAGAAGATTTACACACTTAAGAGTAAAACCGAATTCATATCAGAAACGCTTAGCATACCTGAAGGTAGACTTACTCGTGGAGATCTGGAAGGTTTGCTTAAGAAAGCCGCTGATTTGATTCGCACCAGGGTTGATTATACTTTTATCCTTGTACTCCTTTTTTACAAACGTATCTGTGACAAGTGGGATATGGAGTTTGAGAAGGCAAAGTCAGATGCGAAGAAAGACGGGCTTACTGACAAAGAGGCAGTACGCGAAGCACGCCAGTCCATGTATCATGCTTTTGATATACCTGATGGATATCGCTGGGAAGATATACGAAAAGACCCTGCACGTATCCCTGAAAAATTCTCAGGAGCCATGAAGCAATTAGCCGAGCGAAATCCTGAGCTGCGTGATGTTTTTGAGAACGTTGACTTTGTGCAATTCACCGGGAACCGGGAGAACGCTGAAATTTTACGTCAGCTCGTTGAGTTATTCAGTGCTCAATCCTTACATCATGTATCGCCAGACATCCTCGGTGATGCATACGAATGGATCTTGCGCTACTTTGCACCCCAAAAAGCCAAAGAAGGTGAAGTATACACACCACGTGAAGTAATTAATCTTCTGGTTCAGATACTTGATCCACAGCCCAAGGAATATGTTTATGATCCAGCCCTTGGCTCAGCAGGTATGTTGATTCTGTCGTACCAACACGTCAAAGATCAGAAAAACAAGAAAGATGCTGATCGTCTCTTTCTTCTTGGGCAGGAGGCAAATTATAAGACCCTTGCGCTTGCCAAAATGAACCTCTATATCCACGATATACGTAATGCACGCATTAGCCTGGGTGATACGCTCCTCTATCCGAAATTTAAAGAAGGTGATAAACTGCAGCAGTTTAATGTGTGTATTGCGAACCCTCCGTGGAATCAGGATGGCTACAATGAAGATGTGTTGAAAAAAGGAGAGTTCTGGCATGACCGTTTCAATTATGGGTTTCCTACAAAGCAGTCAGCAGATTGGGCTTGGATTCAGCACATGATTGCTTCAGTAAATAAAAAAAATGGTCGGATTGGTATTGTGATTGATAATGGATGCCTATTCAGAGGCGGCAGAGAAAAGGCGATCAGAACAGGTGTTATCAAAGACGATCTGCTTGAAGCTGTATTGTTACTGCCGGAAAAACTATTTTACAATACCGGAGCGCCTGGTGCGATATTGATTTTTAATAAAAATAAGGCTAAACATAGAGAAAATCGAATTCTTTTTATTAATGCAAGCCAGGAATTCGAACAACATCCTGAAGTTAGGAAACTGAATTGTTTGAGTGAGGCTAATCAAGAAAGGATTGCAAATGTCTATAAAGAAGGTAAAGAAATCGATGGCTTTTCCAGATTTGTCGACCGTGATGAAATCGAGAAAAACGATTACAATCTCAATGTTACCCTCTACGTATTTCCTGAAGAGGAGATCGAAGAAATCGATATACCTAAAGAAAGAAAAGAATTACGAAAAATCGAGAAAGAAATAACAGAAGTAACAGAAAAATTGGATGTTTATTTAAAAGAGCTTGGTTATGAGGAAAAATAATATTATTCGAGTGAACACAGTGAATCGAGAATCTCATCATAGTTTTTTCTCCCCTGAAGGAAGAAAAAACTACAACGACCTTCCCTTCCTTGATGGAAGAGGGAAAGGGTGAGGGGGCGTCATTGCGAGCAAGGCGTGGCAATCTCAACTTGAGATTCCAAACTGGAATATCAAACAGGATATAGAATGAAAGATATCATACCATCAGAAGCAATCGAACAGAGGATTTTTTTAGTAAGAGGTCACAAAGTAATGATAGATAGAGATCTTGCCAGATTGTACGCTGTGGAAACGAAATATCTGAATAGACAAGTAAGACGGAATATCGAAAGGTTTCCTGAAGAGTTCATGTTCAAATTAACAAGCGAAGAAAAAGATGAACTGGTGACAAATTGTCACCGGTTTAAAACAATGAAACATTCAAGTACTTTGCCATATGCTTTCACTGAGCATGGTGTTGCAATGCTTGCCAGTGTTTTGAGAAGTGAGAGAGCAGTAAAAATTAGTATTGTAATAATCAGAGCATTTGTCCGATTGAGGCAAATTCTATCAACTCACAAAGAGCTTGCCCATAAACTATCAGAGCTCGAACGAAAAATCGAAAAGCATGATGCAGAAATCAAAGCAATTTTTGATGTTATTCGACAACTTATGACGCCACCTGAAAAACCTAAACGAAAAATTGGATTTCACAAGGAATAAACATGTTCCAACCTAATTTCAAATACACAAATAAAATCGTAAACCTGCTTTCCAAAATCTCTGCTGCTAGAGAAGTTATTCTGAATTCACCTTTAATTCCTAAATGGGAAGTCACCCTGCGCCGCGAAGCGATTATTCGCAGCGCTCATTCTTCAACGCACATCGAGGGTAATAGATTGAATCTTGAACAGGTGAGCAAACTAGCACAGGGCAGGAAAATCACTGCAACACGAAAAGATAAACAAGAAGTACTAAACTATTTGGATGTGTTGCGCAATATCAATAAACTAATAAAGAGTGAAACGATTTCAGTGAAAGAGATTCTAAAAATGCACAAAAAAGTTACAAAAGGGACGCTTGAACATCCAGAAGACTGTGGTGTTTTTCGCACTCGCTATGTAGTCGTTTGGAATCCTATTACAAGAGAAGTATTTTTCAGACCACCGCAGAATAAGGATGTTCCGGAACTGATTAAGAATCTGGTTGCTTGGATCAATGCGAAAGAAACACAGGATATTGATCCGATACTCGAAGCCGGAATTGCACACTATGAATTCGTCAGAATCCACCCCTTCGTTGACGGAAATGGTAGAACTGCAAGAGTCCTGGCAACCTGGATACTTTGCAAACGAGGATTTGATACAAAACAGTTTTTCTGTTTAGATGACTATTATGATTCAGAAAGACCTGCATATTATAAAGCTCTGCAAAGTGTTAATCAGGCAACACTGGATCTGACAAGATGGGTGGAGTATTTTGTTGAAGGAGTACATGTAAGCGTCCAGGAAGTGAAAGAACGTGTAATCCGCCTCAGTAGCGAACGGTTGCGAAAAACCAAAAAAGGTCAAATTGCTCTAACCGAACGGCAGATGCAGATTGTGGAATTCATCAATCAGAATGGGCAAATAACAAACCGAGATGTAAGGAAGCTGTTTAAACTTTCGGATGAAGGTGCTCTGAAAGAAATCAAGAAACTTGTAAAATTAGGGGTCATTAGAAGTTCTGGGAAAGGAAGGTCTTTACACTATGTTGCGCAATGAGTTGGCGATTAGGTTGGCGATTAGGTTGGCGATTATGAATATCGGGCTCAAAGGGCTCATAAAGGGCTCAAAGGACTAATTCATGATTCATTTAAGGGACATTTTGGGACATTTTTGGGACAGCATCACAAGGGAGCATGTTATGTGTCATGCTGAATTCATTTCAGCATCTCATACTTGTTATTGTTCGAGCGGAGTCGAGAACTACCTAATAATATCTTCGTCCCTTGCGGGAGAGGGTAAGGCCTGTCCTGAGCGAAGTCGAAGGGATGAGGGGGATGTAGAGAGGAGTCAAAGACCATGAATTCACAAAAAGATTGGAAACAACTAAGGACACGGATTGAAGAAGCCTTGCAGAAGTCTAATTTCGCAGGTGCTAGAATTATACTCTTTGGTTCAAGGGTTCGCGGTAATTCTGATCAATATAGTGATTTTGATGTCTTGGTTGTTATTGACCGCCCTTTGAAATTTAATGACAAAATCAATATTCTTGGGGAGATTTATCATAAGCTGCGCGGGTTTCCTTACGCGGTCGACATCATCCTGAAGACAAATCAAGAATATGAAGTTGAGAAAGAGATGGTTGGAACATTAATAAATTCCTTGGTAAGAGAAAAAGGGGAAATTTATGATTAGATCCATTTTCCCAACGGCGATTTGTCAGTCCTTAATCTTTAACGGGGTAGAAGTGAATCTTATCGTTCGAGAGAGCGAAGCGAATCGAGAACTTCAACATAATTTCCCCTCCCTTGATGGGAGGGGATAGAGGGGAGGGTGATGTTTTTTTCTGAACGTTATGGCTATAAAAAAGTAAAAATGTTGAAAAAAGACGAAATGCCAGATTCTTTAAGAACACGAATATGGAATGCGCTATATAGGATTATTTTTATAAAGATAGGAAATCCTGATATACAACGGATAAATGATACCTATGACCCTCTCCCATATCAACTTTTGATGACATTATGGGGTGATTTTTTCGGCAGTGATCTAATGGCGTTTAACAAATCAGGTTGGTTTGAGAAAGTGGGAGCAGTAAAGACTAAGTATGATCAGCTCAAATGGCACGATATCTATTATTTTGTCGAGTTCGTGGTAGAAAACTATCAGGATGCGCGTGCTAATGCTGTAATATTGAAGGAAATTGAACTGACATTTAATGAGGAACACGCTCCATATTGTATACTTGACAACCAAATAGTTCCACTGATGTCTGATGAAGAACGAAAGGAAATCGAAAGAGCTCAAAACATCCCTGATAAATTCAAACCAGTACGAGAACATTTATCAAAGGCACTGAATAAATGGTCAGATAGAAAAAATCCTGACTATGAAAATTCGATTAAAGAATCCATCTGTGCTATCGAATCTCTAGTAGAAATTTCGCAAGGCAGAAAAGGAACACTTGGCGACTTGATAAAAAATCTTGATATTCATCCAGCTTTAAAACAAGGATTTAGTAATCTCTACGGTTGGACTTCAGATGAGGAAGGTGTAAGACATGCTAAGTTCAGGGAACCGTTGAGCTGTGATGAACTAGAAGCGAGATATATGTTAATCACCTGTTCTGCTTTTGTTAATTATGTAATATACAAAACGGGGGATGACAAAGGAGGGAAGGAATGAATCGTTTAACGTTTACTTACGCTCTTATTAAATCCCTTTATGAACAAGGGGAGGATTATGTCGATTCTTTTTGGCCTTTTGCTATAAAGACTTTGGCTCCTAAAAAATCGTCAGATTTGAATATGATTCAAAAGATTTTAAAAGAAAGATATAATTTAGATGTTCCATTGTATGTACTCGGTGTTATTCTCACGAGAGCTAAACGAAAAGGTTACGTTACACAAACCAAAAAAAGATATATATTAACGCAAAAAGGTATTAATTACTTAGATGCGCTCGAAGTTGAAGAAGAAGTAGATAGAAGAATTAATGCATTATACGCAGATATACAAAAGTTTTTTAATGAACACAATTTCGAAATATCAAGTCAACAATTGCAAGATTTATTATTGTCTTTTGTACGTCGGAATATTGAACCCCTTATAGAATGCATAAATCCTGCTTTTACTGCAGATTCTTTACTTATACTTAAAACCGGCTATACAGAACAGCTGTTAGTCGAATATATCACAACTGCTGAACATCAAAAGCCAGAGTGTTATTCTACATTACAAGATATGATCCTTGGTTCAATCATATCGGTAATATTGTATGCTCCAGAAGCTTCAGATGTTTCTGAGCTTGGCGCTAAGAAATTAAAAGCCTGTCGCGTTTATTTGGATACGAATTTCGTATTTTCAGTGCTTGAATTGCATACTCCTGAATTCAACGAGCCAGCGAAAGAACTCTTTGATATACTAGAAAACAACAAGTATGATATTAGAGTTTTTGATTTTACTATTGATGAAATATGTAGAGTAATAAATGGATACATACGTAAAGCAAATCTTTATCCAACAACAATAAGAGTTGATACATTATATAGTGGCCTCAAGCGAAAAGGATGGACAAAAACTGATGTTTATTCATTTGTGTCAACTATAGAAGAAGTTTTACATAATAAGGGAATTGCAGTTGAATGGAATACAAGAGTGGATATTAAATCTTTCAATCCGAAAAACCCAGGTCTTAGAAGTGCCTTGAGAAGATACAAGCCAGTTCAGGATATTATTCACCAAAATCATGATCTTGCCGCTATTGAATACATCGATCAGGTAAGAAAAAAAGCGATCAGAAAAATTGATGATGCCCCATCATTCTTTCTAACATCCGATGTCCGATTGAGTAGATTCAATTTTATAGAAATGGAACATAAATCAAATGCGACAGTCTGCGAATGTATGTTAGATAGACTGCTTACAAATATTCTGTGGCTGAAGAATCCGCATTTGAAACCTCCGATTAAATCAATTATTTCAGCTTATTCAAGAAATTTCTTTGTACGGAGACGAATATGGGAAAAATTCTATGAAATACTTAAAGAATTAAAAAAGTCTGGTAAAGCAAACGATGATAATATCGCGATGTTGTTTTATCATGGTTATATTGAAGAAGTTTTATTAAGCTTAGATGAATCTGAGCTCGATAATATAACACCTAATTTTGTGTTAGCTGAAATTGAAAAGGCAAGTCGATTAATTGATGAAAAAGTGTTAGCTGTTGCTAGAAGTAAGGAAGCTGAGTTTATAGAAACATTGAATAAGGAAGTTTCAGCAACAGAACATGAAGTAGAACAAAAATGGCTTGAGAAATTTGAAGAAAGCAGAGTAAATTTGAAGAAAATTTCAATAGCACAAGCCACGAAAAGAACTAATATTTACACTTTATTGATAAGTCTGCCGGTGATTATAATTACTTATTTGGTTTTTCGTGTTTTAAATCAATTAGGACTTGTCGGCTTTTGGAATTTTGCCATTCCTGTTTTGGCTGGTGGTTCAGGTTTGATAGGATTATGGAAAAAAATAAGAGAAAAAATAAAGAATACCTTACTCGATAAGATTTATCAGAAGAAACTTATAGAAACGAAATTAGATTCTATTAATGAAGTTAAAAAATAAACAAACCCGAATCACCAAAATACCACACGATTGGAGTGTTGTGCGATTCGAAGAAATAATTTCTTTATTCCACACAGGAATATGGGGAGAAAATCCAACTCCCAATTTGATATCCTATTCAGTTATTCGGTCTACAGAAATCACCCACGATGGTAAAATTGATGTGTCAACCGTTGCTGAAAGAAACGTTCCCGAAAAAAAAGTGACGAAATATAAACTTGAAGATGGCGATATTGTTTTAGTTGCATCCAGTGGTTCATCCCGTTTAATCGGTAGGGCTGCGTTATTTAAGCAACCAGATGACGGTAGGACATACCTATTCTCAAATTTTATGGTAAGAATTAGACCACACAATGTAGATTCCGATTTCTTGTTCTACTGGTTGAATTCATCACATTACTATCGGTTTCTTCAATCTTACCAACAAACTTCTACAGGACTGAGGAATCTACCTAAAAAAGAGTTCAAAGAATTAAAAGTATCTTTGCCATTATTGCCCGAACAGCGCAAAATTGCTGAAATTCTCAGCACTGTGGATGAGGCGATTGAGAAAGTGGATGAGGCGATTGAAAAGACTGAGCGATTGAAAAATGGATTGATGCAGGAACTTTTGACAAAAGGAATCGGGCATAAAGAATTCAAAGATACTGAAATTGGTATAATACCGAAGGAGTGGAAGGTGGTAACAGCTGAAGAATTTTGCACAAGAGTAACAGACGGTACACATGACACCCCAAAACCTACTAAAGAAGGTCAATTTCTTATTACCTCGAAACATATAAAAAATGGACATATAGATTTCTCGGATGCCTATTTAATCAGTGAAGAAAACTTTGATGATATTAACAAGCGAAGTCAGGTTAATAGCTTTGATGTTCTTTTTAGCATGATTGGAACAATCGGCGAAACAGCGGTAGTTGATAAGTATTATCCTGGATTTGCAATCAAAAATGTTGGGCTTTTTAAAGTCGATGGTAACAAGGCACTTGCATATTGGTTGAATTATTATTTTAAATCAAAATATGCTAGAGGATATATACGAAATAATCAAAAAGGTACCACACAAAAATATATGCCACTTTTTGCTCTGAGACATTTTCCTATATTAAATCCTTCAATAGAAGAAAAGGAGCGAATTATTAACATAATCAATGCTACAGTGCAACAATTAGAATTTTTGCAAAAAAAGAAAATAGGTTTGAGGAGAATAAAAAAAGGGATGATGAATGATTTGCTGACTGGAAATAAAAGAGTAAATATATTTTACCACTCCAATTCCTCCCCCTTGACGGGGGAGGATAAAGGTGGGGGTGATTAATGAAGAGCAGACTGATCAAGCATGCGCAGATTTTAAGAAAAAATATGACAGATGCTGAGAGATTGTTATGGAGTAGAATAAGAGCTAAACAATTAGGCGCGAAGTTTAGACGACAACAGCTAATAGGTAGCTATGTCGTTGATTTCATTTGTTTTAATAAGAAATTAATCATAGAGCTGGATGGAGGGCAGCATTATGAGAATGACAAAGATGTACAAAGAGATAACTTTCTAAAGGCGCGTGGGTATAGGGTTTTGAGATTTTGGAATAATGAGGTGATGAGGAATATTGAGGGTGTATTGGAGGTAATTAGAGAGAATGTCACCCTCCCCTTAATCCCCTCCCGTCAAGGGAGGGGGAATAGCGGGAGTACCTCCCGTCAAGGGAGGGGAAAGTGAGTGCAGTTGTTTGATTTTGAATCACCCTCATCCCTTCGACTTCACTCAGGACAGGCCTTGCCCTCTCCCTTCAAGGGAGAGGGAATTAGAGGAGGAGTCTCTCCCTTGAAGGGAGAGGAAACCACATTATTAAAATTCTCCCCCTTGATGGGGGAGGAGACAGGAGGGGGTGAAAGAGGTTTGATGCCTATTCGACAGTGGTTTCCAGACAAAGTAGGGGAGATTGTAGGCGGAATAGCAATAAGAGAAGAAGAGTGAATGTGAACATGGGAAGTCAATGTATTTTATTCTTGACATGGAGAAGATTTGCAGTATAATGCATATAAATAAGGAAAAATTTGCAATAGGGTGCGAATATGATTAAAGAAGATATACTTAAGCAGGTATTAATAGAGCAAAGGGAATTAATAAAACCTTCTCCTGAATATGTGGAGCGCGAAATGCTGCCATCAGTTTTATCTTTAAGCAAATTAAAGCACATAGTTGTAATATCAGGGCATAGAAGAGCGGGTAAGTCGGTTTTTCTTTCTCAGATTATACACAAGTTTTATGGAATGGATAAGATTTATTACCTCAATCTGGATGACGAAAGATTTGCATCTCTGACACTTGAAGATATGAACAGAGTTATGGAAGTATTTATGCAGTTATTTGGAAAAAGGAAGATAATTTTCCTGGATGAAGTTCAGAATCTTGAAGGATGGGAGAAGTTTGTTTCGAGACTTTATAACGAACACTATAAAATATATCTTACGGGTTCTAATGCAAAGTTGCTTTCATCAGAACTTGCCACCCTTCTGACCGGGAGATATACAGAGATGGAGATCTTTCCGTTCTCCTTCCGGGAATTTCTACGGTATAGAGGGATTGAAGTGACTGAAGAAATGCTGTACAAAACTGTCACCAGGGCAGAAATCAGAAAACTGTTTGACAAATACGTGATATCGGGTGGATTTCCTGAAGTCGTCCAATATGGGGAAATGTCTGTACTCAGAAATCTGTTTTCAGATGTTATAGTAAAGGATGTTGTCGCTCGATATAAGGTGAGGGAAGTAAAAACGATAAAGGAAATTGCCCTTTTCCTTATTTCGAACGCAGCGAAGGAGTTTTCTTACAATAGAATCAAAAATATCTATGCGCTGGGTAGTGTCCATACAGCCAAGAACTATGTCGAATATCTAAGGTCAACCTATATGTTTTTTGAATTACCGAGATTTTCTCATTCATTGAAGGAAATGCACACAAAAATAAAGAAGGTCTATGTTGTTGATAACGGATTTATTGAATCTGTAGGCTTTTCTTCAACAATGGATACCGGAAGATTATACGAAAATCTTGTATTTGGCGAATTGAAGCGGAGAGGGAAAGAAGTTTATTATTATAAAGATAAAAATGGAAAAGAGGTTGACTTTATAATAAGAGAAGGGAAAAAGATTAAGGCATGTATTCAGGTATGCTTAAGTTCTGAAGAGGAAACTGTTTTCCGTAGAGAAACGGAGAATTTGCTGAAAGCAATGGATGAATTTAAACTGCAGGATGGTGTGATCATTAGTGGCAACAGAGAGGATAAAATAGAAGTTTCAGGAAAAAGAATAGTATTTATTCCCGCATGGAAATGGGTTTTAGTTTCATCACACCATGGGATAGGCTCGGGATAGCAATGACAGGGTGAATTATGGCTAAATTTTCTGAGAAAGAACTCGTTGAAGATTATATAATCAAGCAGTTGCAGGATATTGGTTGGCGGTTTGTGCCTGCTGATCAGTTGGAGCGGGAGAGTTATGAGGAGCCATTATTAGTGTCTACACTTGTGAGATGCATTCAGAAAATTAATAAGGGTTCGGATATAGGTGATGAGGAAATAAGCAAGGTGCTGAATGAATTGAAACTGGTGACAAGCGGGCAGGAGGGTGCGAAGCGGATCTTGAATTATTATAAGTTTGGTGTGCCGGTGAAGTTTGAAAAAGAACGGGTGATTAAGTATGTGCAGCTGTTTGATTATGGTTCACCCTCACCCTTACCCTCTCCCTTCAAGGGAGAGGGGATTGGAGGGGGAATCTCTCCTTACAAGGGAGAGGAAACTGCATCATTCTATTCCTCCCCATTGACCGGGGAGCCTACTCCCAACAGTTCCTCCCCATTGACGGGGGAGGATAAAGGTGGGGGTGGAAATAATGAATTTGTTGTAACCAGGCAGGCGTATTATTCAGGTCGGGATAAGATACGTACAGATATTATGCTCTATGTGAATGGCATACCGCTGGTAAATATCGAGTGCAAAGACCCTACTAAGCCAGGAATATCCTGGTACGATGCCTTTGTGCAGATTAAAGACTATGAAAATATCGTGCCTGAATTATATAAATACGTTCAGATAGGGGTCGCTGCTGAGAGTAAAGCAAAGTATTTTCCTATTGTTCCCTGGCAGGATAAGGATTCAGTTAAATATCATGAATGGCGCAAGATAGAGAATATTTCACCCTCACCCTTACCCTCTCCCTTCAAGGGAGAGGGTATTAGAGGAGGAGTCTCTTCCATCAAGGGAGAGGGTATTAGAGGAGGAGTCTCTTCCATCAAGGGAGAGGGTATTAGAGGAGGAGTCTCTTCCATCAAGGGAGAGGGGATTGTAGAGGGAGACTCAATAGACTCCATAATGGAATTGCTTAAACCTAATAGACTGCTTGATATTGTAAAGAATTTTCTGTTCGCCCGTGTGGAAATGGGGAACGCAACCAAGGTTATTACTCGTTATATGCAGTATCGGGCTGCGAACAAGATAGTGGATAGAGTGGTCACAAACTTAAGATATAAAGATGAGATTGCCACGCCTTCGGCTCGCAATGACAAAGGAGAAAAAGGGACTCGCAATGACAAAGGAGAAAAAGGGACTCGTAATGATAAAGGAGAAAAAGTGTCTCGCAATGACAAAGGTGGTGCGGGACTCGCAATGACAGAAATTCGTAAAGACAAGGGTTTGATCTGGCACTGGCAGGGCAGTGGTAAGACGTTGACCATGATTTTTGCTGCACGCAAGCTCTACTATGATATACGTCTGGAAAATCCTACGATTTTCTTCATTGTCGATAGAATTGAACTCGAAGAGCAGCTCTATACTGAATTCTATGCGCTCGATATCATGCAGCCGGAAATTATCCAGTCAATTGCTGACCTGCAGGATGTCTTGAAATACGACAATTATCGTGGCAAACGCGGTATTTTTATTACTTTAATCCACAAATTCCGTCCTGATGAACTGAAGCGTGTGCAAAAACAACTTGAAGACATTTCCACGAATCGAGACACGATCATGATCCGCAAGAATGTTATTGCATTCGTGGATGAGGGACACAGATCACAGTATGGCATGCTTGCGGCGCAGATGAAGGCTATACTAAAAAATGCTTTCTTTTTCGCGATGACCGGGACACCGATTTCCAAGCCAAAACATGGTCGGGATACGTACCTGGAATTTGCCTATCCGCCTGATGAACAATACCTTGATCGGTATTTCATTGTGGATTCAATCAGGGATGGGTTCACGGTTAAGATCGTATACCAGCCACGTCTCGAAAATCTTCATCTTGAAAAGGAGAAACTTGAGACATTTCTTGAAGTAGAACTTGACGAAATTCCTGAACAGGCAAGGTCAGATGTTGAGGAAAAATTAAAACAAAAACTGAATCCAATTAATGTTTTCTTGGAAAATCGGGAGAGAATTGAACAGATTGCTGAAGATATTGCTAGTCATTTCAGAGAAAATGTGGATGGTAAGTTTAAAGCTATGATCGTTGCCGCGAGCAGAAAAGCCTGTGTGTATTACAAGAGCGCTTTGGAAAAGCATCTGCCCCGTGAATATTTCGATGTTGTTATGACATCGGAACGTGATGATGCCGATATCATTTACGGTTATGTGCGGGAAGCGCGTGCACGGTATGACGGTAAAGACTATAAGAGTACTTTGAAGAAGATCATCGAAAAATTCAAGGAGAATGAACATCCCAAGATTCTGATCGTAACCGATATGCTCCTTACTGGTTTTGATGTACCGCAATTACAGGTAATGTACCTTGATAAGCCGCTTAAAGAGCACCGGCTTTTGCAGGCGATTGCGCGTACCAATCGACCGTATAAAAGCCTGAAACAAGCGGGGATTATCATAGATTATGTCGGCATATTAAAGGAGTTTAAGCGCGCCTTTGAGTTGTATAGCAGAGAAGATTCTATCGATAAAGCGCTGAATGATTTCGATAGTATCCATGCGGAGTTTGATATGCTTATTGCCGAAATTGCCCAAATGTTCGGCGATCTGGTGCAGAATTACGAACGGGATACCCTGCTTAAGGCAGTTGAAGTACTCACGACCGATGTGTCAAAGGAAGAGGAATTTATCGAAAAGTACCGTGAATTACGCAAGGTGTTTGAACTGCTGGGCTCTGATCCATATAAACTGAAGCACTTCGAACAGTACAAATGGATTTCAGCTATATACACCTATTATATGAAAATGGTGATGCGCGGAACGAGTATCAATGCGTATGTGCATAAATACTACGATAAAACGTTGAAATACGTGTACAAATCAACCGAGATCGACACGCTTGAGCATGATTTGCCCGAGGTTACGTTTGATGCAGATTCTCTTAAGAAATTGGACGATAAAGTGAAGAGCAGGGAAGAAAAAGCTGCAAATATCCTGTTTACTTTGCAACGGTTCGTGCTCGTTGACAAACAAAAGAATCCTGTTTTTGAATCCCTTGCTGATCGCGTACAGAGATTGGTTGATCTCTGGCGAGAAAAGACAAAAGACTATGACCGTATTTACAAAGAAGGTGCGATAATATTTGATGATATTCAGATTTTGAAATCGCGCCAGCAAAAAATGGGTTTGTCAGATATGGAATATGCTTTGCTTTTAACTTTGGAAGAGCAATTGCAGGAAGGCAAGAACTTTGCTGATAAGATACGGGATTTATATACTCGTTTGCAAAAAACAATGTTCCCGGGTTGGACCATGCAGGCAACTGTAAGCAAGGCAGTGGAGCAGGAAGTTCGCAAATTCGTCCGCCAAATGAAATCCGAACATAAACTGAGCATGGATGATATGGATAAGTTATACAACAAGCTGATCAACAAGGTAATAAGTTATGGTGCATAATACAAAAAAACCTCCTTTCCCTCGAAGGGAGAGGATTAAGGTGAGGGTGGAAAATTCAGGGGTAAATGGTGAACAGTTCATTAATTTTGTTACCAAATACCGCAACATCAAATTTCCCCGTCTTGAATTCAAATCCGGTGAGTTGGAAGCAATAATGCCCAATGGTAAGGACCCGTCGGGTTTAGTGCAGAAATACATGAATTGGATTCGTAGAAAACAGGAATTTATAATTAGTTGTCTTGAAGCCGCGAAGAAATTAGAGACAGTTAAACGCAAAAAAGAACAGTTGGAATTATTGGTCGATAAGACACTTAAACGCTATTCCATGGATTTCGGACTCCAGGTTAACAAAGTATTCTATCGCAAAATGCGCACCAAATGGGCAAGTTGCAGCAGCAAGCAGAATCTGACCATTAATACCATGATGCGACACTTGCCAAAACGCCAGATTGAATATATACTCTACCACGAACTTGTGCATATGATCGAGAAAAAACATAACGACCGCTTCTGGAAATTGATTCGGAAGAAGTTCAAGAACCATGAGAAACTCGAAATGTCGTTATTTTCCTATTGGTTTTTATTGAATTCTCCACAGGTGACTGCAGGCAATGATGCTTTAATGGAGTAATCTTACAATGAAGATAATTGAAAAATCTTGGAATGAATTCTGGGCTTATTACTGGCGGATAACAGACCGACATAAAATACCCGGAATTTTTGAATGGGATAAGAAATTGGTCGACTTTATTGAACATGTATGTGAGTTGTTACCTGGAAACCGGGTGCTCGATTTAGGGTGTGGCGGCGGTGACCAGGCTAAAGTGTTTGCTCAAAAAGGTTATGATGTAGTTGGAATTGATATTGCACCATCGTTAATCGAATTCGCAGAAAAGCAATTCAAGGAGAATAACCTAAGGGGTAGTTTTGCTGTTGCTGATATGCGCGACATCAAATACGATTCTGAGTTTGACATATGTGTGATACTGAGCGGTACATTTGGTTTTTTTAATGATGAGGAAAATCAGAAACTGCTGAGTTTGATAAGACAGGCACTTAAATCAGGGGGAAAGGTATTCATGATGCTTGTTACCGAAAAACAGGCGGGAAAGCGTACAAAAACCTGGCGACAAGTAGAAGATGGCTGGGAACTGAATGAAACATGGTTTGATCACGAGACTAATACATATCAAGGAACCGCCTTTATTATTCGGAAAGATGGAACAGTCATAAAACCCAAGTCAGAATCAGGCTATCATGCTAACGAAATCATACGCTGTTATACAATACCAGAGATAAAAACTATGCTCGCGCATGCAGGCTTACGATATATTGCCAGCTATTCGTCAGCCGATTTGTCAATACCTGCAAAGGCACGTCAACCAGGTGTGGAAACTAACATTGTAGTCGCGAAACGTCAATAAGGAGTATATGAAGTATTTAAGGTGTATATTCTATATAGTAGGAGTGCTTTTACTCATTTCTCGCGCGTTCTCAGAAAACACGGATGATACGTTTACGATTGCCCCGGCGGTTTATATTGACTGTGAAGACTGCGATTTGGAGTACATAAAGAGTGAGATACCTTTTGTTAACCATGCCATAGATCGAGCAGTCGCTGATGTTCATATATTGATAACAACGCGCGAGACGGCAGGCGCTGGTATCGAACATACGCTTACCTTTATCGGACAGCACAGGTACAAGGGCAAGAATGATACGCTGTATTTTGTGTCGGAAACCCAGGACAGCGAGGATAGAATCAGGAACGCACTCGTTCAGAAACTAAAGCTCGGGCTCATGAGATATGTTGCAAAGACTGCGATTGCCGATGACATCGAGATTTCATCGATAGAAAAAACACGACCCACAGTTGTACTTGACCGATGGAATAACTGGGTGTTCAGCATGAGTGTACATACATATTTAAGGGGTGAGCAGTTGAGTAGCTATATTTCAACATATGCAACTGTGTCAGGGTCTAGGATTACTGATGAATGGAAACTTGAGACGTCAGCATATTACGATTACAACAAGAACTACTTCCAGATAGATGATACGACCACAATATCGAGTGTGACAAAGGGCTATGGAGCTGGTGCTTTCATTGTAAAGAGCATCAATGAACACTGGTCAACAGCAGCTGGTTATGATATATACTCGTCAACGTATAGGAATAAGGATATTGGATTCTTTATCTATCCAGCGCTTGAGTACAACATATTCCCGTATTCCCAGTCCACACGGAGAGAATTACGCATATCATACAAGATCGGCTACGTATACAACGACTACGTCGAAGAAACCATATATGACAAGACCGAAGAAAAACTGTTTCACGAATCTATCTCAGCTACCCTGGACACGAAACAACCGTGGGGTTCTATCAGCACCACGCTCGCCGGGTACCACTATTTCCATGATTTTACTAAGAATCGGGTCACCCTGCTTGGTGATCTTTCTTTGCGCCTGATAAAAGGATTTTCACTGGATTTGTACGGGCACGCATCATGGATACATGATCGCATTTCACTGCCAAAAAGGGATTTAACGCCCGAGGAAATTATTCTGAAAATAAGACAGCAAGCAACGCAGTATGATTACTATACGAGTATTGGTTTGACTTACACCTTTGGATCACTCTACAGTAATATCGTCAACCCCCGATTTGGGGATTAAAGGAGGTTTAACAATGCAACATGAGATTACGTATCGTCGTAACAGTTTAGCCATTCTAAGATTCTTCTTATATTTCCCTCCCTTGAGGGGAGGGAATAAAAGGGAGGGTGATGAATTTAATGATTTTCCAATGATTATTCACCCCCACCTTAGTCCTCCTCCATCAAGGGGGAGGAATTTTAGAATGGCTTACCTATTACGTATCGTCCATCATATTCGCTTTTAGGTGTAATTGCATATGGAGTTAAGCGATTTCAGAATAAGGATTAGCATGTTGCTCATGGCATTGCTGCCGTGTTCAATTATCCACGGTGCGTATGGACAGGTTTTTGATAAATCTCTGCTTACAGAGAGGATGCTCCATCCACTTGATTCATATACCGCCTACACTTTTCATCGTGGCGAGTGGGCATATAATTTCCCGGTATTGGGTCTGACCCCTGGCTGGATGTGGTGGGGGATAACTGATTGGATGACTGCGGAGCTCGATGTAGAATGCTGGCTCGGCGGGGTACCGAGTTTTAATTTCAGATTTGGTTTTGCCAGAGAGAATGGTATTAGACCAGCCCTTGCTTATGAGACAATGTATCAATACTTACCCAAGGAGATAGACCTCACCGATGGATATGACACGCTTCACGTTGTCCGTAAAGGGCATAACTGGTACAACCGCATCAATGCGTCATGGCTCATATTGAAGCGCTTACGGCTCCATGTTTCATTAGGTGGGACTTTTTCAGAATACTTGCTCCTTGAAAATGACAATCGTCCTGAATATTATGGTCAAGTCTTTGAAAATTTAGTGAGCCCAGATATATCATTAGGTATAGACTGGCGTATTACTAAATGGCTCTCATGCCATGGTACCGGCTCTTACGGTACAACATTTATCTATTTGGATAATGTGCCAAGAAAGTATCAGTTTGCCTATGGTTTTCGTGTGGCTCCATTTCTCAGGTGCCGGTGGGGTTTTCTTAGGAACATGCGCATTGAAACAACATCGCTGACTTTTTATTTTTCTGAAGCGCGTGAAACTGTCACGCTGCCGATACCGATATTCCCTTATATCTACTGGCAATGGGGTGGTCATTGACTTGGGCAAGCAAGTCGATAGAATTAGTGTGGTTGATTATTAGAAAGGAGGTAGTATGAGGATTCTGTTGATATCATTAATAGTCTTGGTACTTGTGTCGTGCGGTCAACAAAAGAGTGCCGAGACATATTTCGAACAGGGGGCACAGTATTTTGAACAAGGTCAATACGATAAGGCGATTGAGATGTATCAGCACGGCGTCAAAATAGCTCCGAAGTCGGCACCAGGGTACAATCTGCTCGGTATGGCATATCGCTTCAAATTCAAGCAAACCGGTGATCAACAATGGTTGGAAAAGGAGATTGAGAGTCTCGAGAAAGCAATTGAGTGTGATCCGGGTTTTTGGGCGGCTTTGATAAATCTTGGAGCAACCTATTACTATTCAGGTAAAAAAGGAAAGGCTGTTCCTTATTTAAAGCATGCTCTTGAAGTGTATCCCGAGCATCCTGAGGCAGAAGAGATAAGAAAGATGATTAATGAGGTGGAAAACACCGAGTAAGGCAAGGTTTAGATTTTCGGATGTCCCTCCCACCTATGAAAGTTGTGAACAAAAAGGCAAAGCAGTTTGGTGGTTGATGGCCGTGCTGGTAGGATGGGAAGAAAGTACATAGATAGAATAAATTGGCTATTCAGGACAAGGAGAATAGTGGTTCTATTCAGGGTTTCATTTGGTATGAAATTTTAGCGTAGGAATACTGTATAATAATAATACAAGGAGGATACTAATATGAAGCGAAATATCGCAGCGCTTATTTTCATCTTTATCTGTACAAGTATTGCCTGGATGATACTAGGCGGTGTTACAAGCGCTCGAACTCATGAGCAGGATACAAAGCTTAAAGCCGCAGTTGGTCAGCTCTGGGGTACTGTTCAGATGCAGAATGCGCCGTACATTTATTATCAGACCAAAAAAGAAATAGAGATCAAGACAATACGCGGTTCAGAAACCATTGTTGAGAAGAAGGTAGAAACACTTAACCACCCGGTGATTCTTGAAGCAAGCGACATTAACGTAGATTTCAAGCTCGAGTACAGAAAGAAGGGGTTGCTATGGTATTCTGTGTACAATATCACGTTCCATGGTACGTATGCGCTTGCAAATACCACAGATAAACAACGCGTTTACTTTTTCGAATACACATTTCCCACCACAGAAGGCATATACGATAATTTCTCCTTGTCTGTTGATGGCGAAAAAGTAAGAGAATTTAAGCCTGTGAATGGCAGGATTGTACAGAGAATCAGGATCGAGCCAGGAGAGGTGAAGAAAGTCAGGATCGCCTATGGGTCCCAGGGTATGGATGAGTGGTGGTATGTATTTGGCAGTGGAGTGTCACATATTCGAAATTTCAAGCTTACCATGACGACAGATTTTGATAAGATAGATTTTTCAGATAACAGTGTGTCCCCGACACAGAAGATGAAGCAAGATAAAGGTTGGCAGTTAAGTTGGCAGTACGATGATCTCATCTCTGGTATCCAAATTAGCATCACGATGCCTCAGAAAGTCAATCCTGGTCCTTTTGTTAGTAAGGTTACTTTCTTTGCGCCGATTTCTTTATTTCTATTTTTCTTCTTGATGTTCATTATTACAACTCTAAAGGAGATTAAGATTCACCCTATGAACTTCTTCTTTATCGCCTCGGCTTATTTCAGTTTCCACCTGCTCTTGGCATACTTAGCTGATCACGTTGATATCCATCTATCGCTGCTTATTTCATCAGCAGTATCGATATTCTTGGTGATTTCCTACATGAAATTAGTAGTGGGTTCCAGATTTGCCTTTCTGGAAACTGGTATTTCACAATTCGTATACCTGGTGCTTTTCTCATACACCTTTTTCCTCACTGGTTACACTGGTTTGGCAATAACGATATTATGCATTATCACGCTTTTCATAGTTATGCAACTTACTGCGAAAATCGACTGGGGGCAGCAGTTTAGCAAAAGCGAGTAGAGGTGTAAATGTTTAGCTTTTCGAAGCAATCCTACAGTGGATTCGGAATAGACTTCAGAAGAATTATCAAGCCCAGAAGGGCTTTCCCACAAAGTATTAATTATCTATGGGGGCGGGGTAGAGGTTTGTCATTTGATGAGGGTCAGGTCTTGACCCCGATGAAATACTTCCAAATTTCACGGGGCAGGCTTAGAGACATAAATACTGTAGTGGCAGAGTTTACTC